>JAFAHH010000709.1 GCA_019237355.1 Acetobacteraceae bacterium
CTGATGACGCTGAGCGCGTTTGTGATGGGGATCGGCATCGGCGTCTACAACGTGCACCTCGTCGCCCGGGCAATGGACAGCGTGAGCGCTGACGAGCATCGCAGCACGGCCTCCGCGCTGACTTCAGTGCGCTCGATCGGCACTGCATTCGGCGCCGCGATTGCCGGTGTGGTGGCGAACATTGCCGGCCTCGGCGGGGCGACCGAAGCGGGAGCGGTCGGCCATGCCGTCACTGCCGTGTATATGTTCTGCTGCATACCATTCGGACTTGCGGCCTTGCTGATGGTGCGTTTTGTCCGGATCGTTCTCGGCAAGGGGGTAGGAGAACCACGCCATGTCTCATCGGCGAGCGCTTGAAGGGATCCGCGTCGTCGATTGCAGCTGGGTGCGGGCTGGGCCGTGGGCCACCCGCTGGCTCGGGGCCTTTGGCGCCGAGATCATCAAAATCGAATGGCCGGAAAATGAGCGTGGCCGGCTGCCGAGCACCACGACGCCGCAAAATCTCGAGGTCAATCTGAACACTTCGGGAAACTTCAATGATACCAATGTCAACAAAAAGGGCCTCACTCTCAATGTGCGCACCGCCAAAGACCTGGAGATCGTCAAGCGCCTGATCGCAATCTCCGACATCGTGATTGAGAATTTCAGCTCCCGCGTACTGCAGAACTGGGGGCTCGGCTATCAGGAGCTGTGCAGGATCAAACCGGACATCATCTATGTTTCGATGTCGGGCTACGGTCATACCGGGCGGCATCACCATTACACGACATTCGGTCCGGTTGCCCAGGCAGTCTCCGGACTGACCTACATCTCCGGTCTGCCCGACAAACCGCCGGCCGGCTGGGGCTGGTCTTATATGGATGATACCGGCGGCATGTACGGCGCAATGTGCGCGCTGACCGGCCTTTACCATCGCAGAATGACCGGCCAGGGCCAGCATATCGACCTCTCGCAGATGGTGGCGAGCGTTCCGCTCGTGGGTTCGGCGCTGCTCGACTTCACTGTCAACGGGCGCGGGTCACGTCGGCCCGGCTATCCTCCCGGCAACCGGGCGCATTGGCCGGGAACCCCACTGGTTAACAACTACCGCGGACCGACGGTGGCGCCCCACAATGCCTACCGCACCGATCCCGGCGGCTACAACGACTGGTGCGTGATTGTCTGCCACTCGGACGAGGAATGGCAGCGGCTGGTGCAAGTCATGGGGACCCCGTCCTGGGCCGTATCGCCGAAATTCGCTGCTGTGACAGGACGACTGCAGCACCAGCAGGAACTGGACGACAACATCGAAGAATGGACCATGACATTGGGGAAATACGAGCTGACCGAGCGTTGCCAGGCGGCCGGCGTTCGGGCGCTTCCGGTGCAAAGCGCGGAAGACCGGGTTGACAATGACCCTCAGCTGCGTCACCGCGAAATGTATCTGCCAATGGAGCACCCGGCATTGGGAATGCACAAGGTGCAGAATGCCCCATTCAAGCTCTCGGCGAGCCCGGCATTGAATTCGCTGCCGAGCCCGGTGATCGGTCAACACACGCGGGAGATTGTCGAAGATCTGTTGGGCTATAGTCATGAAGAACTGCGCGCCGGCTTTGCCGACGGCACCTTCTGGCCGACAAGCCGGGAGCGCTTTGCTTATATAGAGGAGATGCTCCGGTGAGCGGCGCCGAAGCGCTGCCGGGCCCGCTGAGCGGCCTCAGAATTCTCGAGCTTGCCGACGAAAAAGGCCAGTTCTGCGGCAAGCTGCTCGGTGATCTCGGCGCTGACGTCGTCAAGATCGAACCGCCCGGCGGGGAGCCCTGTCGCAATGTCGGCCCGTTTCTCGACGATGTTCCGCACCCGGAGCGCAGTTTTTCGTTCTGGTACTACAATACGTCAAAACGCGGCGTGACACTCAATCTCGAAAATGCCGACGGCCGGCGGCTTTTCCGGCAGTTGGCGCAGACCGCGGATGTCATTCTGGAGACCTTCCCGCCCGGCTTCCTGGTCTCACTGGGGATCGAGTACCAGTCTCTGCGTGGAGAGAACCCCGGGCTGATCATGTGCGCGCTGACTCCCTTCGGCCAAACTGGTCCTT
>JAFAHH010000042.1 GCA_019237355.1 Acetobacteraceae bacterium
GACCTTTATGGAGCAGCAGGTCCGAAAACAGCGGTGCCCACACATTGCTTATGTGCTCGGTGCCGGGCTCACCCGGCGAGAGCACTCCTGTGGCCATAACCGGGGTGTGGCAGCCGACACAGTTGAGCTGGCGGTCGGCCTGGTTAATCGCATTAGGATCCAGCCCGTCGCCACCGCTTGGCATCCGGCCAGGGATCATGCGGTTCGCGAATGCGGCCAAATCGATACCGAACAGTTCAGCCCCACGCCGGGCGCGCCCGGCGTCGGCGCCGAACGCTGCCCCGTCATTCCCGGTAAAGGCCACCGGCTGGGTTAGACCGGCGATGGGCTGCGAGTTGAGCACTTTCAGCAACGCCTCTCCGAACTCGGGCGGGGCCGTCAGGCGAAGCATCACGCGCTCGCTGAGCGGGGTCGTTACCGGCTCCTCCGGAGTCTGTCCCGGGGCCAGTGGCGGGGCTCCTGGCATTGATACTGTCGGGGCCGGGCACCCTGGGCGATTGACGTTAACCGCGCTGAACAGCTCGGCCCCATTGAACTCGCTCGTGAAGCTGAGCTCCCCCTGGAGTCCGCCGGTAATGAACTGTAGGATGAATGGACCTTGGGCTCGCAGGCCGAAGCGACCCACATGCGGGGTTGGATCTCCCCCAACGAAGGCCTGGTTCGACGTATTCATGTTGTGGCGGCCCGCCGCACAGTTTCCCCCGCACTCGGGGAATGTCGCCGACACATCGAGCGAAGACTGGGCCGGTTGTTTCTCCGCCGCTTCGATGCCCAGAATGCCGGACTCCGCAACAGCCTCGATCAGGCCACGGCCAATGTAAGGTGGCCCGGCCCGTTCACCGGTTGTGCGCCGGAATCCAGCCGGAATGTCCAGGTTGGGTTGCAGCAACCACGGTAGGGGATCGGGAAGGCACTCGGGTATCGAGGGCCGCGTATGCTGCACCGAGTTACTCGAGAATTGGGTTAGGCCGTTGAACGTCAGCATCGCCGCCGAGAATAGGCCAAATTGCGTGAACGCCGCCGTCCGCCCGGTATTGTTAATGGCATCGATAAAATCCGCAGGCCGGCCACCCCCCGTTGCCGGGTCGAAGCCGGTAAAGTCAAAATTTGTCGGTGTCGTGCGGGCCGCGCGAGACACTTGCGACACGGTCGTCACGAGCCGGTTGCCTCTCAGGTCCCGCGGCGGGACCTCGGCGGAATTCATGTGGCAACCGAGACAGAAGGGCTGATTCGCAATCGGCCCGGCGCCCTCCTGCGGCGTGTGCGCTGTGGTGAAGAATGTCAGCCCCTCCAATGCCGCGGCCCGGTCGGCCGCGGACGCGCTTGGATAGAACAGCGAACGAAGATCCTGCTCGGTCAGCGGAAACGGACCGACGACTCCGAAACTGCGCCTCGGGACCCGCTCGACCGGTCTAAGTAAGGCGGGATCAGGGGGTTGGGCGAGGGGGTTGAGATCGACCCCCGGCGGAATCTGTCCATTGGCGGCGAGCGGGAAGGCCAGGATCGACAAAGCCATGTAACAGAACTTTTTGGTAAACATCCGACCCTCCGTCACATTATCCGTCACATTATTTGATGACTTCAGCCTTTGCCGGCGATCAGGTGGAATGATCCGGACGCGATTATTGCATGACCTGCCTAGCCTGTCACTCATTGGCGGCGAAACTTTGCCCGGCCAGTTTGGCCCGGATCGCAGAGCCACGCCATTGTGTTCACGCTACTGTGATCGAAGGTTACGCTTCGGTGATGTAAGGTCGCGTCCATCGCCGGAATCCGGGACCCTGGTCCGATGCTAAATTGGTAGGAAAGGAGAGTTTCATGCTTCACCGAAGCAGACGGAGCGTGGCCGCAAGCACACACACTCAATCTGCACATGAAGGAGCCAAAATGTTACGATCAGTCCTCTCAAAGACCGGCGCAGGCCGCAGCATCGCACTCTTGCCCTCGGCCTGTAGCCTGGCCACTGCCGGCACCCTAGCGCTCATCGGAACCGTCAGCACAGCCGGCATTGCTGCGGCGCACGCGTGCAGCAACGCGACGCTGAGGGGCACCTACACCTTGGCCGAAACCGGCTGGTCGGTCTCCCCGGGCGGGGCCGCGCCGATATCCTTGGCCGGCTTCGACGTCTACGACGGCGCAGGCACCGGCACCGGCGCGGTCACTGTCAACGCCAACGGTGTCGTCATCTACGACAACACACCCGTCACCTCGACCTACACTATCAGCGAAGACTGCACCGGAACAATTGTGTTCAACGTGGCCGGTAACCTCATTCATTTCAATGTGTACGTGAGCCCCTCTGGGGACCAGCTCAGGCTGGTCCGGACCGATCCGGGCATCGTCATCAGCGAAACCGAAACCCGCGTATCAAGGCGTTAATCGTAAGCCGCGCTGTTGTTCCAGGTGCAGTCATTCCATCGTATCGGCCAGATACAGGCCCGCGTGCTCATGCGTTTCGAGCGCGCCCGGGGCCGTCTGCCGCGCTCGTGAATTTGCCGCGCAACCCACCCAGCCTTCGCCTTGACGCAGTCCCTGTTTCTATCGCTGCGGTCGCTCGTTCGCGGCCTATTGCCGGTTGCTGAACGAGGCGATTCCAGCGTTGCCGCGGGGAAAAGCGGGCCTGCGACTAGCGAGCCATGCTGCACCGGCGGTGTGGCTGATCTCGGGGATGGCGGCCGGCTTATGCGCACATAGGGCGCACTCCACTTCCGGCTGCAGTGGGCCCTGGATGGCGGACTGCGCCCGAGCCGGTCAATCCTAACCTTTGGCAAATTTACCCGAGGTTCAAGAACGGCCGCCGTCCGTGGTGGCGGGTGCATTCGTCGTGTTTTGGCTCCCATGGCCCGGATCGCAGGGCCATGCCATTGTGTTCACGGTACTTTGATCGAAGGTTACGCTTCGGTGGTGTAAGGTTTCGAAAGCTTGCCGAAAACCAGGATCCTAGGTCCGATGCTAATCCGACGCTAAGTTGCTGCGAAAGGAGAGTTTTTCATGCTTTACCGAAGCAGACGTAGCGTGTCCGCAACATTGGCAGCTGTTGGCCTCGCGCTTTTCCTTGACATGGCGCCAGCAATGGCAGGTGACGACGACCTAAATACCGAGGGCTATATCGAGGACGTTCTCAAGCCCTCGGGCCGCATAGTATATACCGAAACGAATGATATAAGTAATGCAATCCTTGCATTCCGGCGGAATGACCAGGGGCGCCTTACGGAGCTGCCCGGTTCGCCGTTCCCGGCGGGCGGCAAGGGCATTATCGATCCTTCGTTCGCGTTTGGTCCGGCGGACAGCGATCAGAATGTCGTCGTGGATCGCAACCGAAGATTGCTGTTCGCCGTCAATTCCGGCTCCAACACGATCGCCGTTTTTCATATTCGCCCTGATGGCAGCCTTAGGCCGGTTGCAGGCTCGCCATTTCCTTCAGGCGGGATTAACCCTGTAAGCGTCGGGTTGCGCGACAATCAAATTGTGATCATCAATAAAAATGAGGACCCGGCACAGCCGCCAGAACAGACGGGGGCCACGCCCAACATCGTCACGCGTCATGTGACTCGAAGTGGGAAAATCGTGCAGCTATCCGACGATACGACAATCAATCTAGTACAGGGAACCTCCCCTTCACAAGCGCTCACCAAGAATGATCGCCCATTCGTCTTCGATGCCTTGTTTCTTGGCGGGTCACTCGCATCGTATAGGCTGTTCCCAAGCGGTGAGTTGCTCGCTAATCCATCGCAGCCACTGCCCGCCTCCGAAGCCGTTGGCGGTACGCCGCCTTTGCCTCTAGGCCTTTGGGCCAACTCCGCCGCTCGCCAGCTCTATGTCGGGTTCGTCACCGTCAATAAGGTAGGTGTTTATACCTGGAACAGCGATGGAGTGCCGATATTCGAGCACACGGTTCCCAATTCGGGTACCGCAATATGCTGGCTCCGGACCAACAGTAGCGGGACGCGGCTGTACACTTCGAACAGCGCTTCGCTGAACATCAGCGTGTATGACACGACCGATCCGTCGAATCCCAAGGAGATTCAGGTCGCGCCTACCTCCGGTGTCGGCCAGCCTTTCCAGCTGGAAGTCGATCCTACCGACCGATTCCTTTACGTCGTCAGTCAGCGTGCCGAACACGCCGGCGCTGGCAATGCGCTTCATGTGTTGTCCGTAAACCCAAAGGATGGAACTCTAACCGAGGTGCCGTCCTCACCCGTGCCGGTGGACTTGCAGAGTCCTGATGCTCGCCCACAAGGGGTGGCAGTCTATTGACCTTCATCCGAAGATCCTGGCCAGGCTAAATTGTTTACGCAGCAACACTCCTGGAAATCCTGCTTGGTGAACGGAAGTGGACCGAGCAGTCCAAAACAGTCCCTAGGACCAGCTCGATGGGTTTAAGTAGCGATTGGACAGGCGGTTGGGGCACCGGATTGAGATCGACTGGTGGATACTGCGTATTGGCGGCCACCGGGGCGGCCCTTTTCGACCGCTCGCCGACCCTACGATCCTTAGGTCCCGGTGCTAGTAAGAAGGACAGTGGTTCATGCTTTACCCAAGCATACGAAGTGTGGCCGCAACCTTGGCGGCCGCTGGCGTTGCCGTTATCATCCAGATGGCGCCAGCAATCGCAGGTGACGACGACCTAAATACCGAAGACTATATCGAGGACGTTCTCAAGCCCTCGGGCCGCGTACTATATACAGAAACGAATGATATAAGTAATGCAATCCTCGCATTCCGGCGGGACGACCAGGGACGCCTTACACCGCTGCCTGGTTCGCCATTCCCGGCGGGAGGCAAGGGCGTTATAGATCCTTCGTTCAAGCTGGGCCCGCCGGACGCCGATCAGCAAGTTGTGGTGGATCGCAACCGAAGGCTGCTGTTCGCCGTCAATTCCGGCTCCAACACCATCGCGGTTTTTCATATTCGCCGTGATGGCAGCCTCAGGCCCGTTCCAGGTTCGCCATTTCCTTCAGGCGGGATTAACCCCGTAAGCGTTGGATTGCGTGACAATCAAATTGTCATCATCAATAAAAATGAAGACCCCGCACAGACGGTCCCGAACTCCACACCCACCATCGTCACGCGCCACGTAACTGCAAGCGGGAAGATCATCCAGCTGCCCGGCGATACGACAATCAATCTGGTTCAGGGAACCTCGCCTTCACAAGCGCTCGCCAAGAATATTCGCCCGTTCGTCTTCGACGCTTTGATTTTCAACCCTGAGTGCAATCGCGTCCCACCGCTTTCGTCGCCGCCCTGCACACCCGGCTCACTCGCATCTTATAAGCTGTTCCCCAGCGGTCAGCTTGTGGCTAATCCGCCGCAGCTGCTGCCTGCCTCCGAAGCCGTTAACGGCATACCGCCTATACCTTTGGGCCTTTGGGCAAATCCCGCGGCGCGCCAGCTCTATGTCGGGTTCACGTCCGTCGAAAAGCTCGGTGTCTACACCTGGGATGCCAATGGAGTGCCGATATTCGAGCGCACGGTTCCCAATTCGGGCCTGGCAATATGCTGGCTACGGACCAACAGTAGCGAAACCCGCCTTTACACCACGAACAGCGGTTCGGGGAACATAAGCGTCTACGACACGACGGACCCATCTAATCCCAAAGAGATTCAGGTCGCGCCGACTTCAGGCGCTGGCGGGCCTTACCAGCTGGAAGTCGACCCTACCGACCGATTCCTTTACGTCGTCACTGAGCGTGGGCAACACGCCGCCGCTGGCAATGCTGTTCATGTGTTTGCCATCAACCCAAAGGATGGAACTCTAACCGAGGTGCCATCTTCACCCGTCGCGGTTGACTTGCAGAGCCCTGATGCTTTCATACAAGGGGTTGCACTATATTGATTGCGTTTGCTAACATGCTCTAGCGCTTGTTTTTCACAGCGCGATTCAGGCTTGCCCACGATTCCACCCCAAGTGATCGCGCTCTGGTCTATCGAGGTGTGGATGCCATGAAGGTTGTTCATTCGGCGAAGCCGGACCAGGCTGTGGGTTGCAAGCCTCACAGTCACGATCGGGGAGATCGCCCCGGGCCGAACATGTTATTGTTCAGCGACGTCAACTTGGAGCCAGAGATGCTATCATTATCGAATGACGAAGGGGTCCGGCTGGCCACAAAAGCGAGCCCCCCCAAACTTCAGGGGATGTTCGTGCGTTCCGCCCTTGTGGCGTTCTTCTCTTTCGGGCTGATGAGCAGCCCGGCCCAGGCGGATAGTAACTGCAGGCGGCTCGCTGGACCCTACCTGGTTACGGTCACGGACAACAGCGGAAACTTAGTGGTCCGCCAGGTTCTGACTTTATCCAATGATGGAAACGCGTTCCTTATCGATTCCGGCCAAGGCGGCGTCCCCAACTCCTTCAACCCATTCACTAGTGCGCAAGGCTTTTGGAGCTGCCAGTTCGGCTTTCCCACTTCAGCGACCGCAACGGTTCTGGATTTTTCCTTGCCGGGTACGGTGCCGGGCGATCAACACATCGGCCGCACTGACTATCAGATCAGATTTGCCCCAGGATCAGGAGCGATATCCGGCACACTGGAACTGCGGTTCTTTCCGCTTACCGGAGATCCGCTAGTAGTGCCCCTGCCGACACCTCCGGCTTCCAGCTTCACCTTTACTGGCGAGGCTGTGAAGGGTTCAGTGCAGCGGTAGTTCGTGTAGCGGCGTACCCTCTACCGCCGGGCGATCGTCCCGGGCATATCCAGCATTGTCTTCCGGCCCGAGGTGCGCACCGGGCGATGACCCAGGCGGTCTGCGGCGAGAGTCGTGGGTAGCCATGCGTACTCGGTCATAGTCTGAGGCGTGGTAGCCCCAGCTCATCGCGCCTTAGTCAGGCTACCACAGTGACTCTTTTCCTGCCCAGCTGCGTGGTCCCGGCATGCTGCCTAGCGCGATGGCCTGACAAAGAATCATCGGAGAACTGAATCGCGCTCTCAAAAGCAAGCACTCAGAGCATGATCGGCTTCGACCTGGAGCCATCATGCTCCAGAGAGCGCCCTTTCCACATGTAGTGGACGATCTATCCCGGTATTGCCTGCTCACGGCGCGGCGCTTCTCTGGCAAGGACCCCATTACGAAAGCTGACCGAATCTTTGAACAGATTGGGGTGCGCCCGTCGCAGACCATCGATCACCTGGTCGTAAGGCATGTCATCGAATTCGCCATGCATGTGCACGAACTCCATATGCTTCTGACCACGCTCATCGAACGGATGATAAATACTATCGCTCCGGCCATCAAACTCAAGCGGCTTCATGCCGAACAGGTGACAGAGAGTCTTGTTAAACACAGGCGTCACTTTCAGCCATTTATCGTTCAAATGGATCGCCACCAGGCAGTGGTAGTGGAAAACATCGCCGCCCACGTATTTGCACAATTGCGGTGACGCGAGATGATTGCGCACGTTTCCGAACACGAGCCGGCTGGGGATGCCTAGAGCACGGACTGCCGCTGCATATACGATCGATTTGTGAATGCACAGGCCGCTATTGCGACCGATAGTCGTACTGGCACGGAACCCCGTGCTCGACAAATCGGCTCCATAGATCTCGTACCGTATCCGGTCCCGTACGGCGTAGAAAAGCCTTACAGCCGCTGTTTCCGGCGCCATGGCCTCGCCGCGGAGCGCCTGGGCCATGAACGCGCGCACTGGCTCGCTTGTGAAGTCCAGAAACTCGGTGGGCTGGATAAGGGTCGTCAATGCGGTCATGACATTCTCCTAAGACTCAAGGGTTGCAATTCGATGGATTGGGCAATTGAGCTTCATACAGGTTTGCGAGGTTCGGGGCCGCCCGGCAAGCCCATCATCCTGGCGATACGATCACGCTGCACCTCCGAGGTGCCGGAATAGATCGTACCAGCAACGGCGTTGCGGAGTTCTTTTTCGAGGCCGTACTCGGTCATGTAGCCATTCCCGCCGAAAATCTGAACGGCGTTCATGGCCGAGCTAAGGTTGCTCTCGCTGGCAATTAGCTTTGCGATCGCGATGTCGACAGTGACATTCTCGTTTGCGAGGAAGCGGGAAGCTGTGAGGTATAGCCAGTTGCGTGCCGTTTCCAGCCCGATCTTCATCTCGACAATCTTATTGGCGACTGACTGAAAGGAACCGATTGGGCGATTAAACTGCCGGCGCGTTTTTGCATACTCGACACAGCGCTCGAATCGATGCTGCATTTCGCCAACGGTGATTATGAAGGAGCACAGAATCTCCCATTTCATGACGTAGTCGAGGATAGAGAAGCCGAGCCCGGGCCGGCCGACCACGTTGCGTGCGGGAACCCGGCAATCATCGAAGAACAGCTCGCAAAGGGGCGAGGTCTTCAAGCCCATCTTCTCGATCGGCTGACCGATCGAGAAGCCTGGAGTTCCACGCTCGACTAAGAACGCCGTGACTCCCATTGCGCCGAGCTTTGGATTTGTGCGGGCATAAACGACGAAGAGATCGGCAACCGGCCCATTGGTAACAAACACCTTGCTGCCGTTGATAATGTAATCGCCTCCGTCGGCAATCGCAGCCGTCCGCATGCTCAAGGCATCGGAACCGCTCTCTGGCTCCGTGATTGCGTGCGCGGCGATCGCAGTCCCATCGCAGATCCGCGGCAGGCAATACTGCTTCAGCTCGCTGGAGCCGAATCGCTGAACCGGGATGCCCGTGCTGACAATGTGGGTCGCAACGGAGAAGTTGAGGCCACCGTCGCGGCAACCATAGCCTAGGCCCTCCAACACATACATCGTGGTGAGCAGGTCTTGCCCGAGCCCTCCCCAAGCCTCGTCAAATGGCAGGCGTAGAATGCCCGATTCGCGGATCAGCTCCCACTTCGCATGTGGAAAGCTGCCATGCTTATCAAGCTCGATATGGCCGGCACTGAGCGCTTCGTGCCACCTTTCGAAGCCTTCTTTCAAAGCGCGTTGTTGCTCATTCCATTCGATCATCGTGTTTCACCTGAAGGGCATTCTATGTGCTGAAGTGGCTGTAGAGAGAGCGCGGATAACGCACTCAGTAATGTGAGGACTGACCTGCGCCGAGGCTGTGTCGCTCGTCACCACGAAGAGCTGGCGTGAACACACATACCAGCCGCAAATCCTCGTCCGGTGAGGCAACCAAATAATGAGCATCATGCTTGTCGAGGGCATACATGGTACCGGGTTCGATCGGGAATACCCGTCCGCTGGTGTCCTCGACTTCGCCTCGGCCTTCAATGCAGTAGCAGGCTTCGAGGTGCCGTTTGTACTCGAGCAGGGAACGCGTTCCCTTGTGCACTATCGTATCGGTTACGGTATATCCCATTCCATCTGCTTCGAGCAGGAAGCGGCGGCTCAGGCCGTTGCCCCAGTCCACAGTTTTGACTTCAGCAAGCTTACGGATAATCATGGCAGTGTTCCTTGTTTCCTGGTTGGTTATCGGCAAAGCATTAGGCGGATTGGCGAGATAGCGGGACGCGAGCCTCTGATTCACCTGCATCGCGCAGGCTCGCGAGGAAAGCGTGCGCGGCGAGGACTGGGCTGCGGCCTTCGATCAGCGCCGGCTCGAGACTGGTAACGAAGGCGCTGCCGATAATCGCGGCATCAGCGCCGATGTCCCGCAAGGCATCGACATGGGCCCTGGTCTTGACGCCGAAACCGACAGCGATCGGCACGTTACGATAGCTGCGAAGGTTCTGGATCAGCGTTGCCAGTCCTTCATAGCCGTCGGCCGGAGTGGTTCCCGTGCGGCCATACTGGGCCACAAGGTAGAGATAGGCGGAGGCGTGCCGGAGCGCTTCCTCCTTCACCTGGGTTCCGGACGTCGCATAGCAGGTCGTAATGATTGGTACTTGGAGGGCGTCGGTGATCTCGTAGTACGTGCTCCTAACCCGGGGCGGCAGACCATGAATAAGAAGTCCATCGGCGCCGCTGTCGGCGATTGAGCCTATGAACTCCCGGAGACCGAGCGGCTTGACCGTGTGGCTCCAATCGGCGAGCAGCGCAATCCGCAGCCGTTGCAACTGCGGCCTGACCCGGTCGATGAGGCCGAGGACATCGCCGAGGCCGATGCCGCGTTGCAGGGCTCGCACGGCAGATCGCTGAATCGCCGGGCCGTCGCTGATCGAGTCCGGAAACGGAACTGCAAGCTCCAAGCAATCGATTCCCTCGGCGTCGAGCAGCAGGATCAAGTCCTCGAGATGTTCCAGTGCTGGATCGCCTGCATTGAGGAATACCGCGAGGCCGATCGTTTTAGGCTGATGCTTGGGAAAGAAGGTTCGCATCGATTTCCTATGCTCTAGGGGTCATTCACAATGCCTTGCGTGCCGGCTCGCGCCGGCGTAGCTCATCGACAAGGCGCAATGCGTGACCACGATCGATTGCGGCGCGCGCATGCCGCACGGCCTCTGGCCAGGTGATCCCGGCTCCGCTCAAGATGGCCACTGCCGCCGCATTGAGACAGACGGTATCGGTTGCGACGGAAGGGCCATCCCCGGAGAGGATCGCCCGGAACTGGCCGGGGATGCCTTCCCGTGTAGCGGCAGGCGCAAGCTCATCCAAAGACCCTGAGCTCAAACCCAGAGACCGGGGGGAAATGGAAAAGCTTTTGGATGTTCCATTACAGAAGATCTCGTTATCCGTAAAGCTGATCAGCTCGTCCGCCCCTATCCCATTCGAGCACAGCCAGATATCCCGGTCGCCGAGCCGGACGCTTAGCTGTTTCAGCTTAGGCAGGAGCGTCGTATCAGACACGCCGGTAAGCTGCGCCGCCGCCGGAGTCTCGGCAAGAAACGGACCGGCGATGTTGAGCAGCCGGCCGAAAGCCTTCATCGGCACGGGCATAATCGCTTTGGCCAGAAGCGTGAGTTCTCGGGGATAGACGTAAAACCCGGCGAAGGCGATGCCGAAGCGCTCGAGCACCGCTTCGGTCTCACCATGAGAGGTGGTGAGCGGGATCCTGAGATATTGCAGAAGGTCAATAGAACCGCAGCGGCTGGAATATGCGCGTGACCCGGTCTTGACCACGCGGACCCCCATTGCTGCGGCGACGAAAGCAGCAGCGGTCGAGATATTGAAGGTCGACGGCCCGCCTCCAGTCCCGACGATGTTGACAGCCCCACCCAAACCTGGGTTCACGTCTCGTGAACGCCTGGTCTGTAGCGAGTTGATGAAGTTGTAGAGCGTGCCCTCGTCCGAGATCGATGCGGAGAGCGAGGTCAGCACCTGGGCAGCTTCCCCGGGTGCCAGATTGGCGCCGTGCAAGCGATCCCAGAACCGATCCCAGCCCTCCCCGGTGACCGGGTCTGGGCGGCGCGCCAATTCTCTGTCAATATCGTGGGCCATGAAGCTATTCCCTTCGCAGACTGGGTTTCCCAGAAGCGCGCGCCGGTGGCGGCTACGCCAACTCTAGGTTATCAGAGCCTGACAGCTCCCGCGTCCGCTCCACAAACGCACTGATTGTACCAATTGTAGAGAAATTCTCCGGAACCATTTCGTCCACCTCGATTAATACGCCGAACTCGTCCTCGATCCAGGCGATGACTTTCAGCAGACCGAGGCTATCGATCACGCCATTCTCGATCAGGTCGAAATCCTCGGTGAGATCGCCCTCGGGCACATCGGGAAGGAACTCCTCGATCACAAACTGCTTGATACGCACATTAGGCATGGTGCTCTCCTTTGAGATACAGTTGACGGATTTGCTGCCGGTCGATTTTCCCCGTCGAAGTCTTTGGCAGCGGTGAGTCGCCGACGGTGAAACTGGAAGGGATCGCTGCGCGCGCGAGCGAGCGGGCGCAATGCTGAAACAAGTGCAGGCTATTGAGCCCGCTGCGCGGCCGCCGACGCACCGAGGCCTGCAGGCGGTTGCCTGCGAGCTGATCGGGCAAAGCCACGACCGCACCCTCAATGACGTCCGCATGGTCGAGGATGATGCGTTCGACCTCCTGCATATTGACGCGATTGCCGCGGACCTTGACATGGAAGTCTTTACGGCCCTCGAGGGTGATCGACCCGTCTTCGTGCCGCTGGACCAGATCGCCGCTGCGAAAATAGGCTTGAACCGAGCCTCCCCGGATCAAGCTCAGGAATTTGCCCTCGTTCAAGTCGTCACCGATATAGCCGCGGGTCTGGAATGGCGTCAGGACAACCAGCTCGCCGACGCCGCTTCCCTCGATGACCGCGCCGTTCTCATCCAGGATGGCTGCCTCGACACCGGGCAGCGGTTGGCCGATTGGAACACGGCCGGCGAAAGGCGACGAGAGATCGGCTTCGTGGATGAAGCTATCATTGGTCTCGGTGCAGCCGTAAATATTATAGAATGCTGCTGCCGGAAAAAGCGTGGGTAGCGCCTCGAGGCAAGCTCCGGGCATGCTATCGCCGGTGAAGATAACGTGCTGCACGCCTTTGAAGCGGACGCCAGAGGGCTTCGCTGCCTCGATAAGCAGCCGATAGAACATCGGCACGGCCTGGATGACCTGCACGTCAGCGGTTGACAACAGCCTAAGCAGCTGTGTGCCATTCGTTGCGTGCCGCCGGTCCACGAGCGCGACACAGCCGCCACCCTTCAAAGTCGCCCAGACGTCGAGGAAGCAGAGGTCAAAATTGAGCGGCGCATAGTTCAGAACGGTTTTTCCCGGCCCGATACCGAACTTGTCGCAAGCCCAATCCATGAAGCGTTCGATGCCCCGCATCGGCAGCGGCACGAGTTTCGGCAATCCAGTCGATCCGGAGGTCGTGAGCATAACTGCGATGTCGCCGGCCTCAATCGCACGCGCTAATCCGGTCCCACTTGCGCGAGTGTCAATTATCTTCGTGGCAAACCGCATGGAACCCACTTTGGTCCCGGTCTCGGGTGATAGAATGGCGCTGCAGGACGCGCGCTCGAATAGGATCTCGTGCGTTGCACTTGCGAGCTCGAAGGACGGAAGCACGAAGCAGTGCCCTGCCATCAGGCAGCCGAGGATTAGGGCGATGGCGGAAGGCGACTTTTCAGCGAGGAGGCCGACCGGCTGCGATCGCGGGAGGTCCAGCGCACGCAATTCCGAAGCGGCGCGGGCCGCCATTTCGTAAAGTTCACTATAAGAGATCCGCTCGTCCTGCCAGACGAGCGCGGTAGCTTGCGCCCGCCGGGCGGCGTGATCGCTGAAGCTGGCAAGCATCGATCGCGACGTCATTGCACCCTCTCAATTCCCACTAGTGAGAATCAACGGCTTCCGAGAACTTCGGTAGAGCGCGCCGGGATTCCGAAACGCCGCGCATTGCCCGGCGGGTTACGCGGTATCGGTCGACATCCGCAAGCCAAGCCTCGATGTCGCCTGAAAGCAAAAGGCCGGTGCCGATCAGGAGAGTCCGAAAACCTGCATCGAGCAGCTGGGCGGCGACCTTGGGATCATCGATGCCGCTCGCGCTGGCCGGATAGGCCGCGCCGCTGGCGAGGATTGCCGGCAGCAGGCTGGAACTCCGGTCAAGCACCGCAGCCCCGCGCTCACGGCTTAGAATATCCTTATTGTTGACCGCGACCACGCAGCCGGCGAGCCGCAGCCCGCTAAGCTCATCTGCTCCGGCAATTTCGACAAAAGGCGTGATCTGCTCGCGCAAGCAGGCTTCGATCAGGTTTTGCAGCAACGATCTCGGCAAGATGCGGGCAGTGAGGAGAACGGCGGAGGCTCCGGCGTCACGCGCCTGGGCGATCTGCTGCTGTTTGGTAATAAAATCCTTTTTCAGCAGCGGCAACCGAGTCAGGGCGGCAACCTCGCGCAGCAGCGCATCGCTGCCGCCAAACCAGCGACCCGTTACCACCGATAGGCAGGGGGCGCCGGCGGCTTCGTAGGCCGAGACGATCTCCGGCACGGTCCGGCTGCCAATGAGGTCCTGGCCATCGCCGCTGCGCCTCTTGATCTCCATGATGATGGGGCGAGGAGCGCTGCGAAGCGCGTTGATGAACCGCGAGCTCATGCCGCTAACTCCCTATATAATGTTTCGCATGACCGGCTCAGAGCCATGATGCTGGCGGCGCAGAGTCGTCCGCCTCGGTCGCGTGCGCCGCTATCAACATCGAAGCCGGCGAAGCGAGGGTGTTCCGCAGCTGGCCGGTGATGTTCAATATTGTGCGCAGAAATTCCGCCCGCGATAAGGAACGGGACGGCGAGCCGGTTAGCGAGCGCGCAGACGATGTCGGTATCGATCCGATGGCCTGAGCTACCCAGCCGCCCATCTGGGGTAGCAGCGTCGAACAGGATGTAATCCGTCCCCGCCCGCTCGTAAGCCTTAACCAGCGGTCCCTCTAAGCAGTGCCGTCCGAGAACATGCAGCACCTTGATGATCCGGAGAGACGCGCCGAACACTTTCTTCAGTGCCGCGATTACCGAGGGCGGCTGGAAACCGTGGAGCTGAACCCACTCCAAGCCAGACTGCGCAATGGTTTCCTGCAGGTGGCGTATCTCATCGATGAAGGTAACCAGCACCGGCTTCATCCGGCCGGTCGCCGAGATCTCGCGCGCCAGGGATCGGAATCGGTCAAACGAGAGATCGGCGCGGCCGCCCCCTACCCCATACCAAATTCCAGCGAGGTCGGCAGACGAATGATTCAGTAAATCGACTTCTTCAGGTTCTTTAATTCCACAGATCTTTATGTGCACGACGAACCCCAAATTTTCCGGCTGTATTCGACTGTATTGCTTATCCTCGGCCGCCACACGGCTATGCTGCGGATCGCCGAAAGCGCAGTTCTAATATCTTGCGAAGTCCGAAAGATCAGTGAATTCAATCACACAAGTCCGTCCACCGGCCCACTTGATCTCATTGTCAACCGTCGCGGCCTCAGGATTCCAGCCGCGCCTGACCTGAGCCCCGAGAACCCCTCCGGTTTTGAGTAGAGTCCGCCACCCCTGAGGGAGAGAGGGAGTGCCGTGGAGCCGGTTCACGGAAGAGCAGATCATTGGGATCCTGGGCGAGTAGGAAGCCGGGCTGACAACGGCAGACGTTTGCCGCAAGCACGGCATCAGCGGCGCGACCTTCTGGCGGGCGAGGGGATTGTGATGAATCACAAGAAACTGCGACGACTGTATCGGGAGGGACGGCTGCACGTGCGCCGCCGAGGCGGGCGCAAGCGAGCGATCGGCACACGGATGCCTATCACGCGGCCGGGTGGGCCGAACCAGCGCTGGTCACTCGACTTCATCTCCGATGCATTTGTCGATTGGCGGCGATTTCGCGTTCTTACCATTGTCGCTGATTTCACCCGCGAATGCCTGGCGCTAATCACGGATACGTCGCTCTCCGGGGCACGGGTTCCGCGGGAACTGGATGCAATCGTGG
This sequence comes from Acetobacteraceae bacterium, assembly GCA_019237355.1. GTDB lineage: Bacteria > Pseudomonadota > Alphaproteobacteria > Acetobacterales > Acetobacteraceae > JAFAHH01. The sequence continues at coordinate 15,271 of JAFAHH010000042.1, forward strand.
CCTGGCATGGCCGGCCCGCGGCGGTGATCACCGACCAGTGGAACCGAGCTCACCAACGCGGCGATCTTGCGCTGGACGCAACAGCACCAACTGTCTTGGCACGATATCGTACCCGGCAAGCCGCGACAGAATGCGTTGGCGGAGTGCTTCTTCGGCCGGTTGCGGGATGAGTGCTTGAACGAGACCTTATTCACGTCGCTGGCGCAAGCACGGTCGGTGCTGGCATCTTGGCAACGCGATTACAATCACGTCCGCCCGCACTCTGGTCTAGGTGGCGCCACCCCTGCGGAATTCAGCGTATCTGCCTGATCGAAGCGGGCCCGACCTTGCTAGCTTTGCGCCGTGCTCGCACCGGTCAACATCGCTACGCGCCGCCGCCGGGGGTGGCCTTCGGCCAATGTTGACCGCCGCTGCGCGCGTCGCGCTCCGGACATTAGGCCGGGACGGAGAAACGGCGCTCAGCCGAACTGAGAAACAGCTTGGAAATTAGCCACGACGCAATTACGAATGAGCAACCAGGACTCTACTTTCGGCTGGAAGAAGAAGGGGCGCAGGTCACGCCCAGAACATAAATCGACCTTGCGACGTACCGCTACCGAGTTCGCGGGTTTTAGCCCTGAAGTCGATTTTCGAGAGAACGACAAACAAGCGCCTTTCGGCTAGTCTGCGATGGTGTCGCCGCCGCTTTGGTCAGCCCGGTGTCACTGGGTTTGCACTCCCATGGGATTGCCGGTCGGCCTTACAGGGTGGAAGTCTCTGCTCTTTAGTGTGGTGGAATTCATAGGAGTACCGCTCGCTCTGATTTAGTCCCTCGCCTGCAGACAATTGGTCTGTCTAGAAACTAGAGTGAGGTTCCTGATAATGCCGGCTGCTAACATCGTTCTCTCTTCGGTACTTACCAGAGTTGAAGCCAATAACCACCAAGCGTTGCCCATTGTGCAGAGTGTGTCGCTGATTGGCGGTTGGATGCGGGATATCGGTCCGCAGCGGCTGATCACTGCTTCGCTACCGATCGCAGGTTCAGCTATCGCCTTTCTGGCCATGATTTGTCTCGCGTTTGGCTAGAGCTGGCCGAAACGAAGCAGGAGGTCCAGTTGGAGCATGCACCTGGACCACACTCATGTGAGCGGACGCCAAACTATGGATCAAAGCCGCTCACGTTTGATGAACAGGCATAATCCAAGTGGACTTCTCCAAAGCGACTGCAATCACCTTTTTCGTGTGCTTTTGGGTGCAATACCGGACTTAGAGCACTTTAGCCCTTAATCGAATCACTCAGCAGGACGGCTTGGTCCCGCTCGGGCTCGGTGTAGCGCGACCGCACGACCGTGCGCCATCGGTGGTTGGCAAATGCACATCGAGCATTTGGATCGCCACCATTTTCTCCAAGACTGAGGGCGGAGTTAGTCCTGGAGCCAGTGAGCGGAGCCGTTGCTTGAGCGTGACCTGCAGGCACGCCAGGAACGCCACAAAGATATGTGCTTCGATGCGTTCGTCGCTTGATGGTAGATCGGGCGGATCGCGAAGTCATCCTGGAGGTTCTGTTGCAAATTCTGAGTCGGGACAGGCAGGTGCTAGAAGTGAATGCTTTCAGGCGGCCACCTCGAAAACGCTGCTGAGGAAGGCGGTCTGCGCGTGGATGTCGTGACCGCCGACGTTGCGAACCTCCCCCTTTCGGATCGCCATCGTCTCATAGCCGGCCAGTGCCTCCAGGCGGTTCGTAAACTGCCGAAGCCGAGCCCCGGCCGCACCGGCCGTTGATCCGCCGATGATCCTGCTCAACGATGTTGTTCAAATACTTGCATTGCCGCCGATGCGAGAAGCGCCACATCTCACCCCTTCGTTTCATCTCTGCTGCCGCACGCGGATAGCCCGGGTTCTTGTCCACCGTGGTCGTGCGCGGGCTCACTGTGTGCGCTTGGGCCAGCGCCTTGCCGAAAAACGGTTTGGCCGCCACGGCATCCCGCCGAGGCGATCCCCTGACCCTGATATACGTCTCGTCCACCCGCCAGGAGCCGGTACATGGACGGAGGTGCCGAGGGACCCGCTTGCTCCAGTGAGGCGGCATAGGCCTGCACCCATCGAAACACGGTCGTGTGGTCGACGCGACCCCGCGATCCGGCCGCATCTCACTGAGATCGCCGTAGCTGATCGGAAAACCTCAGATACCGCGGCAGCGCCCAGAGCATAACTCGGCCGTCGAATGCCGCCCCTTGATCGCTTCGCCGCTCCCGTCGTCACCG
>JAFAHH010000190.1 GCA_019237355.1 Acetobacteraceae bacterium
GGGTCACGAGCGTGTGCGCCGCAATTCCCGCGTGTGATCTCGCGCGGCTGAGAGCCGCTATGACCATCGTGCTCGCGTCCGCGGGCGAAACTTTCATCCAGCAAAGCGAGCCGGCGAAGAATTTTTCCAACATCACGAATGGATCAGTGAAGCTTTATAAGCTGATGCCCGATGGCAGGCGGCAGATTGTAGGCTTTGCGGGGACAGGCCATTTTCTGGGCTTGGTGGGCTTGGAAACCTATAGCTTCAGCGCCGAAGCTCTCGAGCCACTAAGGCTGTGCTGCTTCTCAAGGTCAAGGCTTCGGGCGCTGCTTGAGGATTTCCCCTTAATGCAACGACAGTTGCTTGAGAGGGCCGGCCATGAACTTGCAGCAGCTCAGGAACAGATGCTGCTATTAGGCCGTAAGACCGCGCGGAGAGATTGGCATCTTTCTTGGTCGGGCAAAGCATTCGGCAAGGTTCAGAGTGGGGCAGCAATATGTTGCATCTCCCTATGACGCGTGCGGATATCGCAGATTATCTTGGATTGACGATAGAAACCGTGAGCCGCACCCTGACCGCGCTGCGTTCAGACGGAATTATCGAGGTGCCAGCCCCATCGCTAGTCCTGATCCGCGAGCGGAATCGGCTCGAATTGCTCGCTGCGGGTCAATAAAATATCGCAATCGGATTACCATCTCTCCAAGACGCTGCAATCCGACCAGTGTTGCAACAGCACCCGGGGTGAGCACGGTGTCCGGAATCAGGTGATTGGCCAGCCCCGCCGCTCCCCTCATGCGAGAGATGGTCTGTGTGGTTCAGGTCCCGATTAGAGGATCGCGAGCTCCCAAAAGCAGGTCTGGGATAACATTTGCTAGAAAGCCGTCGCTGAACCTGATGCGAAACTTAACTGGCTAGAGCGCGATGGCTTGAGGCGGACTCGGGTTCCCAATTCGCGCGAATTGGGGTCCCGATCGTCGGAAAGCCTGAATCGCGCTCTGAACCAAAGTTCCTAGAGTCGTCCCGCTCCCGCAGACACCAAAAATTAACTATAAGGCGTCATAGAGCAAGCGAGCCACCACGGGCCGGCTACCCCGCTGTTCCGAAGATGGCTTGCGTCCGTCCTCGCGTTTTCTGATCTTGCCCATCAATTGTAGCCCTGGAGAATAATCATGGAAAATATGCCCTCTTCGCCGCCGCCGGCCTACGACACCTTGACGCTTGGCCTCTCTGAAGACTCGTTGCGCGGCAATCTGCAATTCGTGGCCTACCTAGACGGGCAGCAGCTCGGAAGTGGCCCTCAAGCCGTGGACCTGCAGCACAGCGCTGGCTACATCGAGAGTTTCAGCTTCAGCGGGAATTGGGGGCCGGGGCCGCACAATCTGGAAATCGACCTAATTGGCCCGGGTCATCACTGCGCACAGGGTAAGCTGTATATCGATAACGTGACTTACGACGGAGCTAATACCAGCATCGGGGCCGCTCTGCATGGGCACCAAGATTATACAATGACTGTTCCTGCAGTTCAGTGCGGATAGCGCCGGCGAAACGACATCCCACCACGACCGTCTGGAAACCTGCGTTCGGCGGCGAAGCTGAGCCAGCCGATTGCGCGCCGATCCACAAAACGCGAGAGCACCAGCTCGAAAGCGACGCGCACCTCGCCAATGGCATCGAGCACCGGGAACTCTGGCCCACTCGGCACAGCGACAACTACGGCGAGGTCAATCCTGGTGCTGCGGATGCAGCCTCCCGGTTCAGGCGTTTTTTCGGGCAAGCTGATCGCGGCTGCGGCATTTCATGCGAGATACTGCCAGTCGGGGTGATGAGCGCGGGGCTGCCGATGCTGATCGCTTTTCGGGCGGTTCTTTATTTCCAACCCCGGCTCTGGCGCCGCCGCCATAAAAGGTAGAGCGATCGTACGGGGTTGCGCGTCGCCCTTATGCGGGAACGCTCGACCAAGGGGCTATACGGATTATCCACCCTTGGGCTGATGTCAGCAAATAGAGCCGTCTCTGAGCGCCATGTGATGACGCCGGCGGGATGAAATCAGGAAGGCGTGCGTCTATCTAAAGTTTTGGAGTAGGTCGGGCCGTGAATTCAGCAGCTCGGCTACGAGGCCGATAGCCTGAGCGCAGTTGAGCCCCGAGCCTGCACAAAAGTTTCGAGCAGTCTCGAAGGATGGATGCCGTGCAGATCAGGATAGTTCCGTTGCTTGTGCTGGGGCTCGGCACTCTCACCCTTGGCGGATGTGCCCAGCCGCTCCCGCCAGAACCGGTGATCAGCGCGCTAGATTACCGCCCTGATCCGAAGGATCCGAACTGCTGGAACTATAACGCCCAAGCAATTGTTGAAGGGCGGCCTCAGCCAATTGTAGGTCACGCCTGTCGCCAGCCCGACGGGACGTGGCGCATTACCGAAGGTACTCAGGAGAAACCCGACCAATATGTGTTTGTATACGGGCCTCCGCCGTACTCGTGGTATCCGGATTATTGCCCATGGGGATGTGACTGGTGGTGGTGGGGGCCCCCGATTGGACTAAGCCTCGGCACATTTGTCGTCGTTGGCCGTGATCACCATCATTACTATCAATATCATTTCAATGGCTTTGCGTTTCACGGTCCACACGGTTCGTTCGTGCATGGATTCGGGCCGCATTTCGGACGCGACCATGGCACCGCTTTCGCTCACAGCGCCAGCCCGGGTATGGGATTCCGCTCCGGCGGGTTCGCGCATGGCGGAGCAGGCGGCTTTCATGGCCGGTGAGAGGGAGACCTCAGGTTTCCGGCGATCCCGCCTGAAAACCGTAGGGCTCTCGAGTAGCAATTGGATGCTGCTATGCCATAGCGGCCCCAATTCTCGTTGCCCGGGTTGCCTGGAAGTACCAATAAGGCCAAGCTGCACGTGCGAAATCAGGGGAGGAAGCAACCATGCGCGCATCTCTTTACCCGGCCGCCGCCGCTCTGGTCCTGGTTGCCGCCGTAGGCCAACGGGTCGCTGCGGAAGATGCTGGCCATATGGTCCTGGTGCCCAGCGAAGCTGCCGTAAAATGGCAACCGGGGCCGGCGAACCTCCCCAAGGGCACGCAGCTTGCCGTGCTCGCAGGCGACCCGGCCAAGGAAGGCCCTTTTGTGTTGCGCGTGAAGTTCCCGCCCAACACTATGGTCGCACCGCACCGCCACGCGACCGACGAAAACCTGACCGTGCTCTCCGGTCAGCTTTTCCATGGCTGGGGCGAGAAAGTGGATAAAACGCAGGCCCATGTGATGAAGCTGGGTGGGTTTGTATTTCTTCCCGCCAAGTCTCCCCACTACGTCTGGACCACAGCCGCGGAATCGATCGTCCAGGTTACAGGCACTGGCCCGTTCGGGTTGGACTATGTCAACCCGGAGGATGACCCCAGCAAAAAGCGCTGAGGCCTCGGGCGGCGCCTCCGGACGCTCGGCAGAGGCCGCAGAGGCGGCGCCGGCCATCCGTCTTGATTGAGCCGCGGCCGGGTGGCGCTTAGGATCGCTTCCAGAGGGAGAGCAGAGGAGGCGTCCGTGGCCAGGCCGGATACAAGGCGAAATTTCTTGCGCAAGGGCGCCGCTCTCGCGATGGCCGGGTGGGCAGCGCCCGCGATCATCGGTAGGGCGCAGGCCGCCGTGATGCGGATGCGGCTTTCCTCCTCACAGCCGAACGACCCCAAATGGGCGAACGGCCGAGTTTATTATGATAATCTGCTGATGGCGCTAAAGGCGAGCGGGCTCGATCAGCAGATCACCATCCAGTTCTTTCCCGATAACCAGCTCGGCCAGGAAATCGACGTCGCCAACTCGGTCAAGCTCGGCGTGATCGATCTGATGGTGACTGGGACGTCGATCTGGGCGAATCTGGTGCCGAGCTTTGGTGTGTGCGACCTGGGATACTTGTTCCAGAGCTTTCCGCAACAGACCAAAGCGCTGGATGCAGGCGCCGGTAAGCAGCTCGAGGCGATGGTGCTTAAAGGGGCCAATGTGCATGTCATTGGCTGGTCGTACAATTTTGGCGCCCGCAGCGTGTTGTGCAAAACCATGGTGCGCACGCCGGATGACCTCACGGGCAAAAAGATTCGAACCCTGCCCAATCCGATCATTACCGAATGCTTGCGCCTGATGGGCGCCGCG
>JAFAHH010000514.1 GCA_019237355.1 Acetobacteraceae bacterium
TTTTCTGGCCTGGGCGCGGCTGGGGCGTCTGGCTTCCCGGTTTGAGGCGCTGGTGGCCGCGGTCCGCGCCGGCCGGCTTCCGCTGGGGCCGGCGCCGCGCGAGCAGTCTGGGCGGGATTTTGAATTGCCCCGGCTGGAGGGCCTGCCTCCGCCTCGGCTGCCGGGTGGGTTTGGATGGCTGCTACGGCTTGTGCCGGGGGCGGCGGCCTATGGCAGTCAGGTGCAGCATTTACTGGCCGATCCGGAGATGGCGGCGCTGCTGGCGGGGGCGCCGCAAGCGGCCCGCATCCTGCGGCCGCTATGCCGAATGCTTGGGATCCGGCCCGGGCCTGAGCTTTTTGCTTCGCGGCGTCGGGCGCCGGCCTCTTCGGACGACGCAGCCGGCCTCTGCTGCGCCGTAACCGCCGGCGAGCTGTCGCCCGATTCGCTTGCGAGCACCACGTCGCCGGCTTTGCCCCTCACGTCAGGACCGCAACCTTGGCCCGCTCCCGCTTCGCCAGTGGGGCTGCCAGTCCCGATGCCGGCCAACCCCGGCGCTGACCCGGTATTGGCTGTGCCCCGGCACCGGCCTGCGCCGCGCTGACTGGTCCGGTCGCGGCACGCAGTAAACGTTCCGGTACCGAAATACAGGCAGCGCCTTCGCACCTCGCCGGGAGGACCGGTATGAGGATGTGATCGAGTTCATGTTCGCCCTCGAGCATGGGTCAGCGGCGGCGTCGGTGGTTGCCTCCCGCAAGTCCCTCTATGAGGCCAATCCATTGATGTTCTGGCAGATCACCTCGCGCTGCTCGCTTTTGGGCTGCTTGCGAAGTTTGCTTTGGGATGAGACTTTTTATCCGACACCGAACGGCAAATGGTATCGCATTCTCAGCGAGAAACTGCCGGATCCGGGTAAAACCTTTTTTGGGTTTCTATTTTGGTGCACAATTCTTCGCGCCGAGTTCGAATCACTCCACCCCTCGACCGTGATTCAAACCATGCCGATACCAAACCGCGCATTCTTGTTCTCGACCCCTGCGGCGGCCTCGTGACTGGCAGCCTGGGCCACGAGGCACGCCACGGTTGAATTGCTCCTTCGAGGATGCCCGCCGGGAATGAGCCGAGACTTCTTCAGTCGGCCGAGGTATCTTTCCGGCCAGCAAAAGTGGCGGCCTTTCGGCGCCGTCCGTTTCGCCCCACTTGCAACGGGGGCCCGGCATGACCGAGCAAAGCAACACGCCAGATTCGATTAAGGCGCAACCGATAGCGAATGGAGATGCTTCGGCTGCCCACGACGCGAAATCCGCGCAGGTGCCGCCAGAGTCCCGCCCCGAGCCGCAGGAGGCCCGAAAGGCTCGGCGGAAGCGAAAGTTTCTGGCCGGTGCGCTCGGTGCTGCAGTCCTAGCAGTTCTCCTCGTGTTCGGCATCCCCCGGCTCCAGGAGATGCTCAACACCGTCTCCACGGACGACGCATTCGTGAATGGGCACGTGACGTTCGTTGCGCCCCGCGTGGCAGGACAGATTTCCCGCGTTCTGGTGGATGACAACAACCGTGTGCACAAGGGAGACCTCCTTGCCGAACTGGACAAGGAGCCGTACCAGGTTGCGGTCTCCGAGAAGCAGGCAGCGGTCGACACCGCGAAAGCAGATCTTCAAGCAGCCAACGCGGCGGTGCGCGGTGTCGAAGCGCAAGTCAGGAGCCGGCGCTGGAACTTGCAACGCACCGTGGAGGACGTCGAAAACCAAATAGCTCTTTTGCATGCTCGGGTTGCCCTCCTCGATAAGAGCAAGGCCGCGTTGACCCTGGCACAAGTTGAATTGGATCGGGCAAGGCAGCTGGTCGCGAAAGCGGATGTAAGCCGTGAGGTGTACGACCAGCGGCAAGCGGAGCTAACGACTGCCGGCGCAGGGGTCATGCAAGCCCTGGCCGAAGTCTACCAGAGCCGCGTCTCTTTGGGGCTGCCGGCGCAGCCCGATAAGGGCGAAGATCTGAGCCACGTGCCGCCCGACCTCGATCAGACCTTTTCTTCTGTCCTGCAGGCGCAGTCAGAGCTTATGCAGAGCGCGGCGGAGCTTGGCGTTGTCCATTCCTTCACGCAAAGTCCGAAGCAAATGCTTGAGAATTTCTTAAAGCAGGGCGACATCGACCGCACATTCGCCCGGCTCGCAGCGGAAGCTCCCGCTGTCAAGCAGGCCGAGGCGAAACTCGAAGCCGCCAGGCGCGATCTCGCACAGGCCGAATTGAATCTTCGTTACTGCGACATCACAGCGGAGATCGACGGCGTCGTCACGCGGCGCAACGTCAATCCGGGCAACTATGTTCAGGTCGGCCAGAACCTGATGGCGATTCGCTCGCTCAATGAAATCTGGGTTGATGGGAACTTCAAGGAAACGCAGTTGCGCGACCTGCGCATCGGGCAGCCGGTCGATCTGCGCGTCGATATGTACGGCGGTCGTCACGTGTTCAAAGGCCGGATCTCCGGCTTTACCGAGGGCACCGGATCGACCCTGGCATTACTGCCGCCCGAGAACGCTACGGGCAATTTCGTCAAGGTGGTCCAGCGGTTGCCGGTCCGGATCGATCTCGTGGATTACAACCCCGATCAGATAGCTCTTTTCATCGGCACCTCGGTCGTTCCCTACGTCTATATCAATAAGCCGCCAACCGGACCCGATGCCGGGAAGTTTCTCCAGGCCTATGTGCCGCGGTCTCCGGCCCCTGGTCCGGCCGCCAGTGCGTCGGGTACCAGGCAATGACCGACGCCGTACTATCGTCCACACCGCTGAATTCCCGATCCCGCGGCGATGAACCCCTGGGTCGTCGCCGCCGCCGTCGTGGTGCCGACCTTCATGGAGGTGCTCGACACCACGATCGCGCTCGTGGCGCTGCGCTATATCGCGGGCGGGCTGTCGGCCACAGTCGATGACGGCGAATGGGTCATCAC
>JAFAHH010000587.1 GCA_019237355.1 Acetobacteraceae bacterium
ACAGGACGAGCACTCCGTCAATGCCGGCCCGCCGCGCGGAAGATCTCGCCGCATCACGGCAAGCCCGGCAAGACAGCACCATATGAAACATTAGCGGCGCGGAACCCTCTCGCTCAGGGTCAATTTTTCGAGCTGGTCGACCGCCGCCGCGATCCGGCCCAGGACGGCTTCCGTTAGCTCACTTGGGGTCGCGAAATCATTGTGGGTGGCGTAGATGCCCAGAGGCAGCGTGAGCGCTCCGAAAAAACCGAATAGGGGGCGCATCTGATGCTCGATCATCAGCGCGTAATGATCGACCCGTGCCGTGGCAGCGAGAATGACCGGGCGCCCGGCGAGCGCGTTCTTGTCGAGCAGGTCGAAGAGATGCTTGAGCAAGCCTGCATAGGACCCTTTGTAGACCGGTGAACCGACCACGAGTACGTCGCAGGTCTCAATGGCACGCCACACCTGCTCCAGCGCCTTGGGAGGGTCAGTGCGGAAGGTGGCCACGCCAAGACCCGGCCCGGCATCAAGAAGGTCGTAGCTGACGGTTTCGCCCAGACTGCGCCGGGCGCTCTCGGCCAAAATGGCATCGACGAGAACGCGCGTGCGCGATGGCCGGGTGATGTTACCGCTAATTCCCACGATGCGGCGTACCGTCATCGGCTTCCCTCCAATTGTGCCTACCCCCACCTGACCCCCGCCCTATGGGTGGTCAGGCCGAGAGACGCCGGAGATGGTCAACCAAGCGCTTTGCCGCGACTGGAAGAGCCTCATAGGACCGCACGACAATGGCTAGCGTCCGCTCGACCCAGTCCTCATCCAGCTTCACCACGCGCACATCCAAGGCCTTGGCATAGGTCTGGGCGATCTTCTCCGGGACCATGCCGATCCCAAGCCCCGCCTCGATCATGAAGCAAAGCGCGTCGTAGGATGTCACCTGCATCCGACATTTGAAGGGTTGGTCCAGCTCGCTCGCCACCTTCTGGACCTGAAGATTGATCTGACTGCCCGTGTGCAGCCCGACATAGTCGAAAGCGAGCGTTTCAGTGAACGAAACAATGTCCCTCGCCGCCAATGGGTGCGCGGACGGGACGACCAACACCAAGCGATCTCTCCGGTACGGAAAGACCTTCAATTCGCCAGTCTTCGGCCCTTCGGTGATCAGCCCCACATCGGCCGCGTTCTCGGCGACTGCGCTCACCACGGCCGTGCTCACCTTCTCCTCGAGGTGAATTCGAATCAAGGGATTTTTCGCGCGAAATGATTTCAGATCTTGCGGCAAGAACTCGCTGATGGAGGAAAGGTTGGCGGCGATCCGGACGTGTCCAGTGGTCAAGGACTGAGACGCGGCCAGCTTGCCGTCAGCATAGATTAACGGCGTGATCCCCTCCGCGACTCGGACGCCGGTCACCAACCCGATAATGATCGAATGCGTGCCGAACGGCATGACCGTGTCGATATCGCAAACCAGGTTGCATTGCGCCCCGTCCAGATAAGGGATGCCGCTTGCATCGTCGCGCCACTCGCCGACTGTGAACCGTTCACTGCCGGTCAGACGGCCGCTAAAGGCATTGACCAGCTCCTCGTGCTCGGTCGTAAGGACGTTGATGCAGAACGCGCCGCGCTCCAACAGCGGGGCATGGATGCTGGCGTTCTGATTGACGCAAATAAGCAGCGATGGCGGATCCATGGATACGGAACTGACGGCGGTGGCGGTCATACCGTATCGATTGCCGTTCACGTCGGCGGTGCTGATGATCGTGACTGTGGAGGCGAGCCGGCGCATAGCGCGCTTGAACTCGGCTGTGACCGCGCCGCTGTTGGTCTGATTGTCGCTCATGCTCATCTCCAGAGCGCGCTCGATAGACGCGGACTATTCGTGGAAAGGAGCCCGCAATTCCTCCTGATCGCGCTCCTGAACGTTATCCGCTGGCCGCGACTTGTCATGCGGGTCTGTACGGCTCCCGTAATCCGGCCTGTTCCATCAACGGCAGCACGCCCGCAACGAAATCGGTGATGCCGGTCCGGTAATCGAGCCAGCTCAGGCAGATGCCGTCGAGCCCGATTTGCGAATAGCGCTCGAACTGCTCGACGATCATCTGCGGCGTCCCAACCAAGGGCACGCCCGCCCATCCCGCCTTGAAATGGAACCGGAATTGCTCGGCCTGTTCGGGCGAGAAGATGCCCGTCTGAATCCCCAGCTCCTTGACGATATTGTCGCAGGCCTCATCGTCGCCATACTGGTTCACATAGTAATCGAGATAATCCTGGGCCTCCTTCAGGCTATCACGCTGCACCACATAGGAGTAGCACCAGACTTTGATATCCCGACTGAATTGGTTGCGCGCGAGATTCCGGTACGACTGCACCTGCTGACGCATCGTTTCGTCGCTCGCCTGGTTCATGATGAGGAACGCGACGTCACAGTGCTGGGCGCAATAGCGCTGGCCCCGCGGTGAGCCGCCGGCATTCACCAGAACCGGCTTATTGAGGGGCTTCGGCTGGGCGAACCCACGCTCGACATTGAAGAACTTGCCTTTGAAATCGAAATACGAAGGCTCGGTCCAAGCCTTCTGCGCGACCGCAATCCATTCATCCGCATAGTCATACCGGGTGCCGTGCTCCATCATCGACCCGCCGAACATGCGCATCTCCGGCCCGAACCAACCGCAGATGATGTTGAGGCCAAAGCGCCCGCCCGAGATATGATCGACGGTGGCGGCCTGTTTTGCCGCGACCAGCGGGTGCACCGTTGGCACATGCGAGGTCGTCACGACTGCGATCTGATCCGTAAGCGCTCCGATCCCGGCCGCCCAGGTGTAGGTTTCGAAGCAGATGCCGTTGAAATTGCTCTTGCCGCCAAAGCCGCGCCAGCGCCCAACCGGAATCAGCGCCTCGAAGCCGGCGCGATCGGCAATCTTCGCCACTTCGAGATTGCCGGCCCAATCATCACCCCGGAGGCGCTCCGGCGCCGTGGTGATGGCGCATCCGCAATCGACATTCAGCCCGAACACCCCCAGCTTCATGCGATTAGGGCTGGCGAGCATCGGATTGGGTTTCGGGTCAGGATTGCTGGCCATCTTGTTGCTTCCTCCAGATAAGTCGGGCTGCGGCTTCGCCGTTCTCGCCCACCGGTTACGCCGGGATCATTGCAGTGTGAATGGGTTTGCGATCGCGGGTTTCGGATTGATGAAGACGCTTTTGGCTTCGAGATACTCGTAAATCGCCTCCGCGCCATTCTCCCGGCCGATGCCGGACTCCTTCATGCCGCCGAAAGGGGCCAGATAGCTGACGACCCGGTAGGCGTTCACCCACACAGTCCCCGCCTGAAGCCGCCTCGGCAGCGAGATCGCACGCTCGAGCGATTGCGTCCAGATTCCAGCGGCAAGGCCAAACTCGGTATCGTTCGCAATCGCAACCGCTTCATCATCGGTTTCGAACTTAATCACCGACAGCACCGGGCCGAACACTTCTTCCCGGGCTATTCGCATATCGTTGTTTACGCTCGTAAAAATAGTAGGCTCGACGAACCAGCCAGATCCACACTCGGCACGGTCCGGCCGCTTGCCGCCGAGCACGCACCGTGCGCCTTCGTTCTTCGCGACTTCAATGTATTCCAGCACGCGCGCTAATTGCGGCTCGGTTGCGACCGGGCCGACTTCCGTATCCGGGGCATTTGGGTCCCCGAGCCGGGCCTGGCTGACACGGGCAACCAGCCGCTCCACCAGTTCGTCGTGAATCGAGGCGTGCGCCAATAGCCGCGACCCGGCCATGCAGGTCTGGCCGCTGGCGGCAAAAACGCCGGAGATCGCGCCTTTAACGGCAGCATCGAGATCAGCGTCTTCGAACACGATGTTCGGCGACTTACCGCCGAGTTCGAGTGAAACTCGTTTAAAGTTGCGCGCGGCGGCTTCCGAGATCTTGCGGCCCCCGACATTACCCCCGGTGAAGGCGATGCGCGCAACAAGCGGGTGTTCGACAAGCGACGCACCGGCATCGTGGCCGAAGCCGGTCACGACATTCAACACCCCGTTCGGAAAACCGGCCTGTTCGAACAGCTCGGCGAGGCCCAGCATCGAGGCTGATGCGAATTCGGATGGCTTCACGACCACCGTATTGCCGGCCGCTAATGCAGGAGCAAGTTTCCAGACCGTGAGCAGCAGCGGCGAGTTCCACGGCGTAATAGCCCCGACAACGCCGACCGGCTCATAAATTATGTAATGGAACATGCCTTTTTTGTCGATTGGCGTGACGTGACCCTGTACTTTGTCAGCGAGGCCGCCGTAATACTGAAACCATCGCGGCAAATACTTCATCTGGCCGAGCATCTCGACCCGCAATTTGCCGTTGTCACGCACCTCAAGGTCGGCCAGGCGCTCGGTATTGGCCGCGATCACATCAGCGAGCCGATAGAGGAGCAGCCCGCGATCACTCGCGGTCATCTGTGCCCAAGGACCAGTGGTGAAGGCTGCGTGCGCCGCCCTTACTGCGCGGTCCACATCGCGATGATCAGCCTGCGGCAGCCGCGCCCACACCTCACCGGTGTACGGGTTCTTGGTCTCGAATGTTCGGCCGGAGATCGCGTCGCACCATGCGCCATCGATATACATCTGAAATTGCTCCGGTGCGGCCGCCGAGGCTCCAGCCGCTGAATCGGCCCGTCTCGGGGTGGTTTCCGTAACGATATTCGCAGCCGACATCTTGTGCTCCCCCTAAATCGCCAAACCGCGGGCTTGGCCCTCGCTAATACCGCACCGCAGCACACATACGTTTACACGGTCGGACCACATCCGAGGAATCGGGGTGGTACGGAATGGTTGGCCTTTGCGATACTCTCGCCTCGAGACGCCTGGCCGGAGGATAGGCCCTGGCCGGGCGAACTGTCTACTTGGACAAAGCTTGCAGGCTTCTCTGGCCTGCATGCGGCGTGCCCGCAGTCGCGACCTCCTTTTCGGCCGGAAGCCAAAAACTGAAGGCCGAGCCTCGGCCTAACTCGCTTTCGATCCGAAGCAGGCCGCGATGGCGATTGATAACGTGCTTCACGATCGCAAGACCTAGCCCCGTGCCGCCGACCGACCGGGACCGACCGGTATCCACTCGGTAGAAGCGTTCGGTAAGCCGGGGAATGTGCTCGCTCGCGATACCGGGCCCCTCATCGGCAACGGAAACGACCACCCCAGGAGCACCCGGCCATAGGTCCCCTTTGGCCGCCACGCGGCCAGTAAGCCGAATCGTGGCTCCCTCGCGGCCGTATTTGATCGCGTTATCGAGCAGGTTTTGCAGCACCTGACCAAGTTGACCGGCATCGCCCGACACATAGGGCAGATCAGGATCGAGCACGACCTGGATTGCCATGTTGCGAACCGCCGTTGCCGGCTCGAAGATCCTCACGATTTCATGGATCAGCTCAGGCAATTCCACCCGCCCCGTAGGCGGCTGGTGCTCGGTTATTTCAATCCGCGAGAGGCAGAGAAGGTCATCGATCAGGCGCCCCATCCGCGCCGCCTGCTCGGCCATAATCGTCAGGAACCGCTGCTGCGCACTGGGGTCATCGGCGGCAGGGCCACGCAGCGTATCGATGAAGCCGCTGAGGCTGGCGAGAGGCGTGCGCAATTCATGGCTGGCATTGGCCACGAAGTCAGCCCGCATCCGCTCGAGGGCGCGTTCACGCGTGTGGTCGGTAAGCAGGGTCAGGAACCGCCCACGCTCAGCGAGTTCATCGGGCAGCCAAACAATGGTTGCGCGCACGTCGCGCCGGGCCGGAATCGCCAGAACCAGGTCCGCGGTTTGGGTCCCGTGATCCATGGACGCGTGCTGAGCGGCGGCGCGCACGGCCGGGTGCCGTAGGATGGCGCCGATATCGGGGCCAAAGCGCATCCGGGCGGCGGCGTTGACCCGGCAGGCGGTTCTGTCCTCGCGCACGAGAATGACCGGCTCTGGGAATCGCTCCAGAATAGAGGCCTCGGCTTTGGCTGCCTGCTCAAGCAGGCCGGCCTGTTCAGCTACAATGGCGGAAACTCGCTCGAGATCTCGCCGAAGAGCCACCCGGCCCCGCGCGAGGCCGAGAGCCAGGGCCAACGCCAGCACCATGCTAAGCGTCAGTATGAGCAGCAGCAGCTCCATGCTGCGTATCAGCAAGAAAGCCGCAACCACGCAAGCGGCGTAAATCCCGGTGCCAGGTAGAGCAGATCGCGCTTGACTGGAATTGCCCCAATTCCAGGAGGGCGTGACTGGGTTCCCATCCCGCGACGCGCGACGGGCCCGATGATGCTCGCAAACAAAGCTAGAGCGCTTCCAGTCAGTTGGCCACCAAAAGATAGACCCGCCATCGATGAAACTTCTGGCAAGGTAGGCAAGCGTCGATGGCTTGAGGCGGTATCTCGGCAAGCCTGAATGCGCTGTGAAAACCAGATCTAAGAGCGCGAGGGCTCCGGCCTCCGGAGCCATGGTCCTTAGTGCACGAGCGCCGGCATCATCTCGTGTTGCCGGATCGCTGCGACCGCTACCTCCGCATCGCCTGCAACTGCCATCGGCGTGCCATCGGCAGCGTGGATCGCGAACGCCTGCTCGCCGTTGACGATAACGGGTTTGATATAGGCAATCTGCGAAAGGCCGAGCTTCGCAAGCTGCTGGTCCGTAATGTGGCGAATATCGAAGCCGCCGGGCTCGTTATTCTGGTTCGAGTGGTCGTGGGCGTTGATCATGTTCTCATCTCCTGGCAGGCGCCGGAGTCCCTCCCTCTGCAACTCCCGCACCCCTGTTCGGTTCTCTTTTTATCTCCCGGTTTTTAGGCTTCTTGTTCCGCCTCAGAACTATCCTGCAGCTTCGTCCCGGCAGCTTCGGGCCTGTCAGCATTGGCGCCTTTGCCAATGGCGATCTTACGTACGCGGCTTTCTGGCTGTGGCCGGGCAAGATCGATGTGTAACAGCCCGTTATCGAGCCAAGCCCCCTTTACCTCGATCCCCTCCGCGAGCACGAAAGCCCGCTGGAATTGCCGTGCGGCGATACCGCGATGCAGGTACACACGCCCTTGCGTGTCGTCGGATTGCTTCCCGCGGATCACAAGCTGGTTGTCTTCCTGCGTGATCTGCAGGTCGTCCATAGTGAACCCAGCGACGGCGAGCGTTATGCGCAGCCCTGTTGGCCCGGTTTGCTCGATATTGTAAGGCGGATAGCTATCAGCCGGCGTTTTTGTAGCCCGCTCGAGCATCTGCTCCAGATGGTCGAAGCCCAGAAACAACGGTGACGCAAACACTCGTGTGGTCATTTACTAAGCCTCCTCTGTTGAGCGAAGCGGGTACCGCGACCCTTTCTGGCGTCGTAGCACAGCACCATCTTGGCATTCTGATAGCAAGATGCAAGAGGACATTGATCCTGTGGTTGCGCATCGCTAAATCCCCAGCCGACGGACCTTGCGATGGACGCTGAAACCGCTGTTCTCCCCATTCTGATTGCGCCCGACCCCGGGCTGAAGCTTCGAACCCGTCCGGTGGCAGAGGCGGATGCCGACGCCATCCGCGACCTGATCCCGCGCATGTACGCTACCATGTACCGAGCCCCAGGCATTGGCCTCGCGGCGCCGCAGGTCGGGACGGGATTACGGCTGGCGGTCATTGACCTCATGCCCGGCGACAAGCCCTTCCCCAT
This sequence comes from Acetobacteraceae bacterium, assembly GCA_019237355.1. GTDB lineage: Bacteria > Pseudomonadota > Alphaproteobacteria > Acetobacterales > Acetobacteraceae > JAFAHH01. Next base: position 7,630 of record JAFAHH010000587.1, read on the forward strand.
CACATTGATCAATCCAGAGATCGTCGCCGCCTCGGACGATCTCGCCACGCGCGAGGAGGGCTGCTTGTCGCTGCCCGGCCACTATGCCGAAGTTAGCCGGCCGGCGCGGGTGAAGGTGCGCTACTTCGACCAGCTCGGCGTGCGCCAGGAAATGGAAGCCGAGGATCTGCTCGCGGCCTGCCTTCAGCACGAGATCGATCATTTGAATGGCATGCTCTTTATCGATCATCTATCGCCGCTGAAGCGCAACATGATCTTGCGCCGGCTCGCGAAGGAGCAGCGCCAGAAGCGGCTCTGATGCGCATTGCCTTCATGGGCAGCCCGGGCTTCGCCGTGCCGGCGCTGCGGGCGCTGCACGCAGGCGGTCATGAAATTGCCGCGGTCTATTGCCAGCCGCCGCGACCCGCTGGCCGGGGCCATCCCATGCGCCCTTGCGCGGTTCAAGCGGTCGCCGAGCATCTCGGTCTGCCCGTGCGGACCCCAGCGCGCCTGCGAACCAATGAAGCGGCGCAGACGGACTTCCGTAGGCTGGGCTTGGATGCGGCAGTAGTGGCGGCCTACGGGCTAATTCTGCCCGCCCCTATGCTCGAGGCGCCGCGCCATGGCTGCCTGAACATTCATGCCAGCCTACTCCCCCGATGGCGCGGCGCCGCGCCAATTCAGGCGGCCATCTTGGCGGGGGATAGCGAGACCGGAGTCACCATCATGCGCATGGATGAGGGACTGGACACCGGCCCCATCCTTCTCCAGCAGGCGGTGCCCATCGGCCCTCGGACGACCACGCCAGTGCTTCACGATATTCTGGCTGAACTGGGGGCGCGCTCGATCCTGCGTGCCCTAGCTGAGAACCTGCCTGGCCTGCCTCAGCCAGATCAAGGCGTGACTTATGCACCGAAGCTGACCCGCGAGGATGCGCGGCTCGATTGGACGCGGGATGCGTGCGAGCACGATCGCCGGGTACGGGCGCTCAATCCCTGGCCGGGTACATGGACCACCTTGAACGGCGGTGTACTGAAAGTGATTGCGGCGGTCCCGTGGGAAGCAAGCGGCGCCCCTGGAAGTATATTGGATACGAAACTGACGATCGCGTGCGGATCGGGTGCCCTGCGGCTTTTGCGCGTGCAGCTCGCTGGAAGGGCGCCACAGGATAGTGAGGCGTTCCTCCGCGGGTATCGACGGAACCTACCCTTCCGGCTCGAATAATGCTCGCTCAAGACGCTACCTAACACCCTCTCGCAACCGGGGAACGCGCGCGGTTCAATTCGCATGCATGTGCAGCACGTTGAACAGCCCCGCTCGTGCAGGTCATGGAAACCGCGGCTTGCCCGTTTTTACTTCACCAGCGGGTGGCGCGTGCGCTTGCAGCGGCCACTTGTGGTTAAAGGGTCTTGCATAGAGTACCGAGCAAGACCGGACCGTTCGGTTTCGTTACTTAGCTGCCGCCAGCTCCGAAGCAATTTCGCGCGCGCGGGTCAGATCCGCAACAAAGGCGCGGTATTCGCGCGCCTTCGATGCCTCATCAGGCAGCCGCAGCAAATAAGACGGATGCACGGTAACAAGCGCACTCTCCGCGCCCAAGGCGATGCGCCGCCCCCGCTCGCGCCCGATCGTGACTGCCCGGCCGATGACGGCCCGTGCTGCGGTCGCCCCCATCAGCACCATCAACAAGGGCCGCACCTCGGTCCGCTCGACATCGAGCCATTGCTTGCAGGCGAGAATCTCGGGCCCTTCCGGCTTCTGATGGATGCGCCGCTTGCCGCGCGGCTCGAATTTGAAATGCTTCACAGCATTGGTGACATAGACCGAGCGGCGGTCGATACCGGCCTCCTCCAGCGCCCGGTCCATCAGCCGCCCGGCAGGACCCACGAAGGGGCGGCCGATCAGGTCCTCTTGGTCGCCCGGTTGCTCGCCGATGAGCATAATTTGCGCGTCGGCCGGGCCTTCACCGAACACCGTTTGGGTCGCCCGTTCCCAAAGATGGCATGCCCGGCAGTGGCTAGCCTTCTGGGCCGCCTGGCCCAGCCTCGTCTCAGGGGCTTGCGGCCCAGTCTCTGACGACCGCGCGCGAACCGGCCCCAGCGGCATTTGATCAGGCGGGCGCAATTCCTGCTCCAGCATCGCCTCCACCCGGCCGGTCGCCGAGCGGATCAAATCAGGTATCGCCGCAGCCTCGGGGAGGTTGCGCCAATATTTACGCGGCATCTCGGACGCCATGGCCCGAGGGTTTAGCCGGGCGGGGTTGAAAACCGATGCGTAGTAGCTCCGCCAATAGCCCTCGAGCGCATCATCGTCAGGAACCTGGCTTGGCTGCGCACCCGGCCCGAGGCTCAGGGCCGACCCATTCCAGTGCGCACTGCGGTAGGGCGTGAGGACCGACCAGCACAGCGAACCGAAGCGCTCGGCAAAGAAGAGGGCGTTAGCTTCCAGCACATAGTGCTCCGGCTCGAACCAGCCGACATAACGGGCGCCTTCCGGGTCGTCCACCGCCCGAAATCGCAGGAACGCGCGCATTTTGTGGGAATCCCGCCGCACCGAGAGGGCGAGGCGATTGGCGCGCGCGACCTCAGGATCGGCGGCCTGTTCCAGCAGATGGCGCTCCCCCTGGTGGGCGCGCCAAACGAGCCGGTAAAGCAGCGCAAACCGTTCAGGGTCCCGTGCCTGAATAGCGAGCTGGGCAAGTTGAACCAAGGCGCGTAGCACATTGAAGCTGCCCTTCGCGTCAGGCAGCGGGGCGCGCTCGGCGTAAAGATCCTCTGCCTCGCCCGCGACATTCCAATGGATCGCGTCCGGCGGCACCCCAGCCAACACCAAGGCGCGGGTCGCCTCACGCCAGCCGTCCCAGTCGGTCTCGTGATCAAGGACGACAGCGCGCATGTTCAGCCTGCAAAGAGATCGCGCTGCCCCGGGCCGCCCAAGGACGCGAGCAAGGTCCGGGTATCGGCAGGCCTTGGCCTGTGATCCGGGGTGATGACAAAGGGCCGAACCTTGCGGATGGGCACGCGCAACCGGGAAAGATCCTGCAGCCGAATCCTGTGATGCCGGCGCGCTTGGAGCATGCGTTCGACGGTGCGAACCCCGAGACCCGGCACGCGGAGCAAGGCTTCCCGGCTCGCTCGGTTGACATCGAGGGGAAAAGCGGCTTGGTTGGCGAGCGCCCAGGCAAGCTTGGGGTCGATTTCGAGATTCAGGTTACCATCCGCCCCAGTTTCAATCTCGTTCAACTTGAAACCATAGTGGCGCAGCAGCCAGTCGGCCTGATATAATCGATGCTCGCGCAGCAGCGGCGCGGGACGAGGCGGAAGCGCATCCGAGGCATCTGGGATTGGACTGAATGCTGAGTAATACACCCGGCGCAAGCCATAAGACGCGTAAAGATCGGCGCTTATCCCAAGGATTCCCCGGTCTGAAGAGCGATCAGCACCGACAATCACCTGGGTGCTCTGCCCGGCTGGGGCAAAAGGTGGCGCATTCTTACCCTGGCTCACCTCGATCTGCGTACGCATTCTGCCCATTGAGCGGCGAATTCTCAGATGATCCTTTTCCGGTGCGAGTCGTGCAAGGCTTTCCTTGCTTGGCAGCTCTATGTTCAGGCTCAGCCGGTCAGCGTATTTACCCGCTTCTGCGAGCAGCGCCGGATCGGCATCGGGAATCGTCTTCAGGTGAATATAGCCCCGAAACCCATGCTGTTGCCGCAGGATGCGAGCGACCTCTACAATTTGCTCCATCGTATAATCTGGATTGCGGATTATACCTGAGCTCAGGAACAGCCCTTCGACGCAGTTCCGTCGATAAAAGCCAAGCGTAAGCCTTACAATCTCCTCAACCGTGAACCGGGCGCGCGGCACGTTGGATGACTTGCGATTGATACAATAAAGACAGTCGTAAATGCAAAAATTGGTTAGCAAAATTTTCAGCAGGGATACGCACCGCCCGTCCGGAGTGTAAGCGTGGCAAATCCCCGCGCTGTTGCCAAAGCCGTCTCGGCCTGCTCCGCCCGACGCGCACGAGGCATCGTATTTGGCTGCATCGGCCAGGATTCTTAGCTTATTTGTGACTTTCACTGTGACTTATGCCATACCTTATTTACCGTTCGTTCTAATACTCTGGGGCCAGATTGCAATGCCCGTGATCCTTAGCCCGAGCCCAAATCTGCCGAACATGGCAGCGCCGCGGCGACTATTTGCGATTTTTTGGAGGAGCGCCTGGCTCCTACTGCCGCTTACGGCCCTGTTTTGGTCGGGCAATGTCATCATTGGCCGGGCGGTTCGCGATACCGTGCCCCCAGGCACGCTCTCCTTCTTTCGCTGGGTCGGCGCGCTCGGCATGGTTTTGCTGTTTTCCGGCAGCGTCGTTCTCAATGACATCCCGGCAATGGTGCCGCGTTGGCGAATCATGTTGCTGATGTCAGTTACGGGAATCAGTGCTCAGAACACTATTTTCTATTTTGGCCTGCACTCCACGACTGCGCTCAATGCCTTGCTGTTCCAATCCTCGATGCCGCTGATCGTGCTGTTATGGGCCTTGGCGCTGTTTGCCGAATGGCCGACCCGATATCAAATTGCCGGGGTTTTAGTATCTTTGTTTGGAGTCGCGGTGATTGCCGTGCACGGGGACCTCGCGAGTTTACTGAAACTCACAGTGAATCCCGGCGATGCGTGGATTTTAACTGCTTTGGCCATATATGCCCTGTATACAGTGCTGTTGCGTCTGCGGCCAAAGGTACATCCAATGAGTTTTCTTGCAGGAAGTTTTACGCTCGGCGCGCTGACGCTCGTTCCGCTGGTTATCTGGGAATTCGTCACCGGCTACCGCATCCGGGGTGGGTGGCCATCGTATGCAGCGATTGCTTACACGGCACTCTTCCCCTCCTTTGGTGCCTACTTATTCTTTAATCGCGGTGTGGAGTTGATTGGGGCCGCGCGCGCCGGTCAGGCCGTGCATCTCATGCCGATGTTCGGCAGCCTTTTGGCTGTGGTTTTCCTGGGTGAAGCGTTCCGCCTTTATCACCTGGCCGGCATTGTTCTGATTGCCGCCGGAATCTTTCTCGCCTCCTTCACCGGGTTCCGCCGGGGCGCCGTTGCGGCGCTGCTGGCGTTCGCCCTCCTGGGATCAATGGCCGAAGCCCAGGACAAGCCGGCCGACAAACCACCCGGCGAAAAGCCAGCAGCCGGCACGACGCTACTCTTGCCCGAGGACGCGCAGCCCGTCCTCGGACGGGAGATCAAGACCCAGGAGGGTAAGGTCATTGGGCGACTCGTGGATGTCTTAGTAGCCCCTGACGGGCAGCCCAGGGCTGGCGTAGTCGATTTTGGCGGCTTCATGGGTGTAGGCAATCGCCGAATCGCGGTCGCGTGGTCGGCGCTGTCCTTCCCGGCCACCGAAAAAGACCAGCCGATCACGATCACGCTTTCCCCCGACCAGATCAAAGCGGCCCCTGAATACAAGAGTCCGCCGCGCCCGGCACCGGTTGTGGTGCCGCCGGTAGCGACCGACAAGCCGGAACATCCGGCGCCGGAAAAGCTGACCGACAAACCCGGGCAGCAGCAGCCCGAAGCCAATCCGGCGGCGACGGGGTCTCCAGCTCCCCCAGATGCCGCCCAAAGCCAAGCGAAACCTGAAGAGCACCCTAGATGACGTCCCGCCGATTACGTGGCCTTGACTGGCTGAATTTCTTCGTCGCCGATGTCCAGACGGGTTTCGGCCCCTTCATTGCAGTCTACCTTACGGCCCGGCATTGGACCCAGGGCGATATCGGCTTGGCGCTGAGTATCGGAACCATCGCAGCGGCAATCAGCCAAGTACCGGCCGGAGCGATCGTCGATGCGGTGCCCAGCAAGCGCATGACCGCCACGTTCGGCATTCTGACCGTCACCTTGACGGCGCTGATTTTCGCACTGTGGCCACTTCGGTTGTCCGTCTACATCGCTGAGGTGATGCACGGCTTCGCAAGTTGCCTGCTCGTGCCCTCCATTGCCGCAATCAGCTTGGCGCTGGTGGGCCATAAGCGGCTTGGTGAGCGGCTCGGGCGCAACGCGCGCTTTGCGGGGGTCGGCAATGGAATCGCCGCGGCGGTCATGGGAGCAATCGGCGCGTATTTCTCCACGCGGGCGGTCTTTTGGCTCACCGCCGCTTTGGCCATCCCGGCCATTATTGCCCTGCGGATGATCGGCCGGGTACGGGTGCCTCCGGCTCTCGAAGGCGCCCGAATTCCCCCAGGCTGGGCTGGGCTGCGGGAGCTCTTCACCGATCGCGCGCTCATTGTGTTCTTCGCGTGTGCATTTTTGTTCCACCTCTCCAATGCGGCGATGCTACCGCTCGCGGCGGCTGAGGTGACAAAGAAGGCCGAGGGCCTAGCGAATGTCATCATCGCGGGCTGCATCGTCGTGCCGCAGATTTGCGTCGCGTTACTGTCGCCCTGGGTGGGCCGGACCGCGCACCGGGTCGGCCGGCGCAGGCTCATGCTGCTCGGCTGGCTCTCCTTGCCGGTGCGGGGGTTGCTGATGGCGGCCTTCCCCGATCCTTGGGTTCTGGTCGCCCTTCAGGTTTTCAGCGGTGTCAGCGCCGCCGTGTTTGGGGTCATGCTCCCGCTCATCTCAGCCGATGTCACTCGTGGCAGCAATCGGTTCAATTTGTGCATGGGCACTATGGGGCTTGCTGTCTTCGGCGGCGCCACTGTGAGCACCTCGATGGCCGGGTGGCTGGCCGACTCCTTCAACGAACATGTGGCGTTTCTGGGCCTCTCAGCCGCCGGACTGCTCGGCGTTTTGCTGATCTGGGCCGCTATGCCGGAAACCAAGGAGGATCAGGCGGAAGAGCCTATCACCCTTATCCGGTTGCGGCCTAAACCGGCTATGGCTTTTATACCGCCCCGGTTGGCTGAAATTCCGACTTCCATTTCAGGAAGAGCCAAATGGCCTGGCTCAGGCACGAAATGATGAGAGCTGCGGTGACAAATGTACACCCTGGGGATGTCGCTCACGTCCGCCCTTTGATTCAGATCAATGCAACAGGTCGTTCTTACGGGGACTGCTTAAGCATCCTTTCGTGCTGTGCATTCAGACTGAAATCACCGGAACGGGAAACATGCAGAGAGGGGGGCATCGCCGCAATCCGCGGAGGAGGGAGGAGGGTTGAATGCGACGCGTTGTGCTTCTGGCGTCTACCGTCCTGTTGGCATCGATATGCGTCTCGTCTGTTTGGGCGGATAGCTACCGTGGCTATGGCTACCGTGGCTACGGCTACCGTGGCTACGGCTACCGTGGCTACGGCTACCGTGGTTACGGCTACCGGGGTTACTACCCTTATGAATATTATCATCGCTACGGCTATGGCTATTACTATCCTTATTATGGATACGGTTATGGATATTACTATCCGTATGCGTACTGGCCGTGGTAGGTCTGATGTCGGCCGCATTACCGCCAATATAGAAGCCGGCGGGCAACGCCTCCGGGTCGCGCTGCACAATCTCTGCTTGTAGGCGCTGGTCTGCAGCTGGGTCGTAGACTCCAAAGCCGCAACCCAGAGCGTGAGATAACCGTCCCCCGAGAGCGCGATTCAGGCTTTCCAACGATTCCGCCTCAAGCCATCGCGCTCTAATCTCGAACTCGGGATAATCCGAATTCATCGAGGAGCGAAATCTCCGCTCGAAGCGCTCCTAGGAGAAGCCGATGGCATTGCCGTGGCAAGGGGCGGGCGCAAAGCGCAGTTTCTCGGCGAGGAACCACTTAATCGCCTCAGTCACTTGGGCCGACTCGGACTCAGGAGACAGTATGCTCGAGACGTCCTCACCTTGCGTTACCACTCTCGGGCGCGCTTCCAGTCAGGGTCGAGGCCGTTTAGACGAGAGCGGTTTCCACTCACGTGGAACCGCTCTAGATTTTTTGTGCGAGCAGATTCACGCGATGTGGATCGCTTCCGCGATTCCACCTGATCGCGATCTGCTCTAGCAGTCTGCTGAAAAAGGAAAGGCCAGGGCTCTGCCCTGGACCCGCTGGGGCCGAAAGGCCCCAGGCCCCACCCACTAAGTGATTGGATTGCAAAGGCTCTGCCTTTGCTGGGGTCCAGGGGCAAA
>JAFAHH010000642.1 GCA_019237355.1 Acetobacteraceae bacterium
CCCTATTCTCATCGATGGGCGCGAAAACGGGCTCGGGCTACGCCGGTCAAATCGCTTTCTCGAACGATATTGATTGGGAGAAACTGGCCGGCCTCGCCGGGTTCAACACGCACTTAGTCCTGATCAACCGAAACGGAAACAATCTCAGCAGGAATTACGGCGACTTCATAAGTCAGTCGGCCGAAATCTATGGCGCCGGGTTCAACACGGTGGTCCACCTGGTCCGCGCCTATGCGGAGCAGAAGCTCTTCGGCGATCGCCTGAATATTGCTGCAGGCAATTGGGACGTCGGCGCCGATTTCGCTGTAACCCTATTTGCCTGTATCCCGATCGCATTGACCCCGGGCTGCGGCCATCCCCGGGTGCTGGATAATCAGCAGGGATTTACGAACTGGCCGCAATCGAGCTTGGGCGGTCGTATCAGGGGCCGCTTATCTCCGTACATCTATGTGCAGGCCGGTATATGGGAGTCGAAACCATTCCCGGGCGGCGGCACTACTGGATTCAACTGGTTCCCAGGTACTGCTACGGGCGTGTATTTTCCCGTGGAAATCGGTTGGGAGCCAATCTTCGGCATCAAAACCAGCCAGCTACCCGGCCACTATAAGGCTGGCTTCACCTACGACACGTCAAGATTCCCCAATTTCGTGCTTAATACCGTTGGCGTGCCGATTCCGACGAGCAACAACATGCTGCCGCAAAGCGTTCAGGGCCGGGCGACGTTCTACTTCGTGTTTGACCAGTTGCTCTATCGCTTAGGCCCGGCGGACGACCAAGGGGTAGGCATCGCCGGAAGCTGGGCCCATGCGACGCCCAGCAACACCTTCAACTCCGATACGCTCTGGGGCTTAATTGGCGCGGTAGGCATGATCCCCGGCCGGCCGCACGATGGGATTTATGCGACCGCGGGTTGGTATGGCATCAGCAACCGCGTCAGCGGCTTGCAATCGATACAGCTTGATCTGGGCGAACCGACATTAAACGGCGTGACGAGCCCGCAAAGGAACGAGTATGTGTTCGAGGCGGGCTATGTCGCCCCGATATACCGCGGGATTACGGTGCAGCCGGCAGTCCAGTACTTCCTTTACCCCAACGCAGAAAACTCGCTGAACCACGCCTGGGTGATCGCGGGCCGGCTCAACATTAATTTCTAGAACATTTGCAAAGTCAAACCATGGGGGCCGGACCGCTTCGGTCCGGCCTTTTTATTTCCTGAAATACTCTCCGAGGCGCGGCTATCCGCGGCAGCAGGGGACTCCAGCCCGGATTCACGAACTTTTCGTAACTGCGGACTGGATCACCTACAGCAGACCGCTCTCAGGTGGAATCGCCGAGGCGATCCACATCGCGTGAATCTGCTCGCAAAACAAATCTAGAGCGGTTCCACTTGAGTGCAAACCGCTCCTAGGCGAATTCGCTACGCGTCCAAATTGGCGCGCTCCGGCCGTATTTCTTGTCCAGTTTTAGCCCGGATCGCCCGCACCAGGGCCTCGATCACTTGTTCCTGAACGGCCCCGGTCATCTGCGGATAAAGCGGCAGCAAGACACTCTCGTTCCGAGCACGCTCGGACTCTGGGAGCGGGAAGCGCAGTTGCTGTTGAGCGTAGGCCGGTTCAAGATGGGCGCACATAATGCCGCGCCGGGTAGCAATTCCGTCGTCGAGCATAGATTGCATCACGCGCGTCTGGTCGATTTCCGGCCCAAGCCGAACAGCATAGCTTTGCCAGTTGGAGCGGCACCAGGCAGGTTCTAAGGGCGCCTGAACCTGTGAGATTGACACAAGCATATCTTCATATGCGCTGGCCAGCGCTCGGCGCCGCTCGATAATTTCGGGGAGGCGCTCCAATTGCTTTCGGCCGATTGCGGCCTGCATATCGGTCATCCGGTAGTTGAAGCCGGTGACCGGATATTCCTCGAACACCACGACCCGGCTTTGATGGCGGACGGTGTCCGGGATGCTCATCCCGTGCTGCCGCCATAGCCGGAAGAACCGGTCCCATTCCGCATGGCGCGTAGTCAGCATTCCACCTTCGCCAGTCGTGATAACCTTCCTTGGATGGAACGAGAAGCAGGCCACATCGCCATGTGGGGCGCCGATGCGCGCCCAAACGCCATCAACATTGATTTCGGAACCGATGGCGCAGGCGGCGTCCTCGATCACGGCCAGCCCATGCGCACGCGCAATCGGTAGGATCCGGCCGAGATCGCAGGGCATGCCGATCTGATGCACACACAAGATCGCCCTTGTGCGAGGCGTAATCGCGGCGGCTATGCCCGCGGGATCGATGTTGAAAGTATCAGGCTCGATGTCGACGAACACAGGAACAGCGCCGACCTGCCGGATAACATTTGCTGCAGCGATGAAACTATGGCTGACGGTAATAACCTCGTCGCCAGCGCCCGCCCCTGCTGCGAGTAGCGCGAGATGCAACGCCACTGTGCAGTTCGAGACTGCACAGGCATGAGGCGCACCGACCAAGGCGGCGAAGCGCGCTTCGAAGGCCGCCACCTCCGGGCCTTGTGAAAGCCACCCCGAGTGCACGACGGCAGCGGCGGCCTCGGCCTCCTCCGGCCCGAGGACCGGCTTGGCGATCGGAATCATGCTGCTGCGCCTCCGAAAGAGGCCCCGGCCGGCGCGGTAGGGTGTTTCTCCGCCCGCCACCAGGCAACCAGCTCGCGCAGCCCTTCCTCAAGGGGAATCGAAGCTTCAAAGCCAACCAGACGGCACGCGGCTTCGGTCGAGGCCAGCCGCCGCGGAACCGGATTCACCGCCCGTTCGGCTTCATGTACCGGCTTCAGATTACCCCGACCCATCACCTGGGCGAGAAGCTGCGCCAGTTCCAGCAGGCTCGTCTCGGTGCCGCTCCCAACATTTAGCACCACGTCGGTGGCCGGCGCCGCGGCAGCCAGAACATTGGCTCGCGCCACGTCGCGCACATGAACCATATCCATGGTCTGCTTACCATCGCCGAA
>JAFAHH010000674.1 GCA_019237355.1 Acetobacteraceae bacterium
CCAGTGGGGCCTGCTCAACAACGTGCTTTGGGATCTCTTCCACATCGATGGCCCCGGCTGGATAGAGAGCTCACGCTGGCTCGCCCTTGGCTCGGTGATCGCGTCCCACATCTGGAAATGGATGCCGTTCTGGACCGTGATCCTGCTGGCGGGGCGCATGGCAATTCCGCAGGAGCTTTATGAAGCGGCGGCGGTGGACGGTGCTACCGGGCTGGGCCGGTTCATCCATCTCACCTTCCCGCTGCTTGCCAATCTTTATCTGGTCTGCACCTTGCTTTCGACCCTGTTCACGCTTGGCGATTTCAACACGGTCTATTTCGTCTCTGGCGGTGGGCCAGCCCTGTCGACGCATGTGCTGGCGACGCTCGGCATCCGCGACGGCTTCGAGATCGGCAGGCCAGAGCTTGGCGTGGCGGCGGTGATGTCGGCGTTGCCGCTCATGATCCCACTGGTGCTGCTGCTGATGCGGAGGTTGCGCGTCACGGAGGTAACGCTATGACAGCGGAGGTCATGGCCGCCCGGCCGCTCCAGCGTCCACGCTACCGGCTGCGGCGGAACCTGCAGGAGGCGGCGGCTTTGGCAGCCGGCGTCCTGATTGTCATTTGGACATTGGCGCCCATCTACAACATGGTGGCAGTGTCACTCGAATCGCACGGCAATGTCTTTACCAACGACATCTGGCCGAAGCATCCGTCGCTCGAGAGCTTCTGGATCGTGCTGAGCGAAGGCTATTGGTATCTCTCCGATTTTTGGCGTCAGTTCGCCAACAGCCTTTACGTCGGCCTGGCGACGGTGGTTCTGACCTTGCTTATTGGCTCTCTCGCCAGTTTTTCGATCAGCCGGATGCGCATCCGCCATGGCTGGCTAGTGAGCGATGCCGCACTCCTCACCTATGTGATTCCGGCATCCTTTCTCGCCATTCCGTTCTACCAGATCATGCAGAGATACGGGCTTGCGAACGATCTGTGGTCGGTGATTGCAGCCGAGGTGACGTTCGCCACGCCGTACGCCATCTTCATTTTCCAGCAATACGGCGTCAGCATTCCGATCGAGCTCGACGAGGCGGCGCGGATCGATGGCGCTTCGCCTCTTCAGATTTATCTGCGCATCTATTTGCCGCTGATGGCGCCGGCGCTGGTCGCCGTCGGCACCTATGCTCTGCTCCTCGCGTGGAACGAATATCTGTACCAATTTCTGCTATTGTCCTCGAAGCGAAACATGACGGTGGCCGTCGCCCTAGCGCAGTTCCTCAATAGCGACGAGGCGCCGTGGAACTATATGATGGCGACCGCCATCATATACGCCCTGCCGCCGGTGGCGATCTATTACGTGTTCCGCCGCCGGATGGCCGCCGGTCTCACCATGGGCGGCCTCAAGAGCTGACGGGTCGGCGTCCTCTACGCCAGGCGACGTCCGGGGTTTTCGCCTCAAGCCATCGCGCTCTCGCCGCCCACGGGCTGTCCGACCCACCACCAATGAAACTGGTGTTTCTCATTACAACCCCGTATGGACGAGCGGGGTGCAGTATCCGGCCGATTTTGCCGTAGCCGCAAGCGGCTTCGCGCTGCTCATCGTGTGGAATGCGCCGCCGCTGCTCGTGGTTCTGCTCTGCGCTACGGCCGGGATAGGGTTAGGATTAGCGGCCTGACAACCGCCGCCCATATCTAAAGCGATGCACCGATTTGCACCGTGATAATGAGCTGGGCAAGCCTGTGTCGATGCTGCCCAACCCGGTTCTCGTAACTGGCCACCTCTTCGGCAGCCCTGCTTGCTTTCTCTTCCGACGTCCGGTTTCGATCGCGCATCACGTAGCGCGCCAGCTGCAATGGGCTGCTTCTTGGGCTCGGCCTGGCTATATTGCCTTGCCATTCGATTCCGTAAAGCGGCCGGGCTTGAATAGATACTGTGATGCTTGCGTCTCGCCTCCTGATTGTGCTTTCGACCAAGCCGCAGCGATCGCACCCGACGTCGAGGCTTGAGGATGCGGCCTACGCTCGGCCGGGTCTCGCGGAAACCCAGGTTCGAGACGGTCTCATCTTATGACGGCGGCTTTCATTGAACTTGTAGGGCGTCTCCTACCCTACAATCGTCTCCGTTTCCTCCATTATGGCTTTCTATATCGCGCGATGCGAGAAACTCAGGGACGTTCTTCGCCTCACCATGCACCAAAGCGAAACGCCGAGGCACAGCAGACAAGGTTGGCGGAGCAGGGCATGGGCGGCCACCATCCGGCCCATCTATGTGATGGGCCTGATCCCATCGACGGGGGTCGCGGACGTTCTTTGAAAATCAAATCTGTGACTTCGGCCCGGTCGCCAGATGACGCAGGAAGCGCCATAGTGACCAGCGCCGCCCATAACCCGACCAATCCGGCCACCCCATACTGAGCAGGTGAGCAACGAACGCATGGATTTCTCTTGGCGTTGTCCCTGCATAGGAAAGCATGTAGCGAAGGTCTCTATCGCCGCCTCGCGTTCTCCTGCAGCCACGTAATTTTAGCAAGTGGTTCAGACATTGCCGAACCTCAGCCTCCCGAAGTTCGGGAAGCTCAATCACGCCAATGCGCTCGCGGAACAGGACGAGCCCATTGCCCTCAAGCAGTTGCCAGAAACCCGGCAAGCCAACAAAGATGGTCTGCAGCCGCGAATAGGGGAGGGGGCCGCGTCCGTGTGAAATCAGCCAGAGATACTTGAGCGCATTTGGGCTGAGCGCATGTGCATCGTCGATCGACAGCACAATACGGCTGCCATTACCCGCCAAGTGCCAAAGATCATCGACGCCAATCGGAGGAATGTCAGGCGCCAACGCATTCACAATCGTCTCGTGTAACTTTGTAGGACGTATCGGCGCAGTTGCCGGCTCGAGGACACGCAAGTTCTCTCGGGCAACAATTTCCCGTGCTGCTTTTAACAGCGCCGTTTTGCCAACCCCTGACGCGCCAGTCAGAGCTATAAACGGGGTGCCGTAAAGAACCTTCTGCACCAGTAAATGAAGGGCGTTGCGGTGCGTTGCACCCAAAAACAACTCTGGCGTGCTGGATAAGGCCGAGAAGCACGATGAGGGCACGAACACCATAGCCAAGCCCGCCAAGGAGCCAGTTAGACCACACTCTACTGCATGTCTTGAGACCGCAACTGTCTTATGAAAGAGACGCCTTCGCATGCGAGCCCTGCCCACCGAGCGTGCACGTCAGTTCGGCAACCTTTTTGCGCCGAGTCGCATGGCGCGGCTTGCTAAAAAACGCGCAAGGGCGAAAGCTCCGGCCGGGCCATGGCCTCGGTCGTAGCGGCGACTTCGGTCAAAGTGGCCTTCGCCTCTTCCTTGGCAGCCGTCCATTGATCGGCTCGAATGCCGGTCTGAGCGTTGCTGAGCACGCACTTAGCTCCTCCTTGTCACGCGCGGCAAATCGCCGCCGTGCGATAAAGCCTGCTAGGAGCCTGCTAAATAAAACGCGATACCCTGGATCAAAGGCGCAGCACCCACGGTATCACAGCGATCCGGGAAACAGAACGAAGCGGACCAGGATTGCCGGGGCGTCAGTCATCGCCAGGATTCTCGTGCTCCAGCCCCCTTGGAGGAACTCGCCTGGCTCTGAGTCCCCGTTTTGCACCCTGGCCGTCGCGGTCAACTTTTATGATCATGTCGTCGACCATGGT
>JAFAHH010000986.1 GCA_019237355.1 Acetobacteraceae bacterium
CATATTCATAAACCGCATCGCCAACGAGCGATGGGAAGGAGGCTCGACCCGAATTGGGCGACCGAAGCAAACTCCCAAGCCCCAAACGCGACCCAGCCGATTCGCCGAACCATCGCACAAGCCTCGCATGGTTACGTTGTCACTCACTGAGCAACGTGTGAGAAATGCGGGCTAGGTTAGCAGCAGCCGATCAGGCCTTCCTGGCTCACCTTCTGCAAGCTGCGCCGGCACTTGCCCAAGCGGCAGCGGTTGCCAAGCGGCTGAACCTGTTGTTCCGGCGCAAAAGCAATGAGAGCCTGAGTGATGCTCTGGCAGCCTGCGGATGACACCTTGCTTACTGGCGCTTTGCCGGTAGCCTGCGCAAGGACCATAAGGCTGCCAGCGCTGCACTGGATCTGCCTTGGACAACCAGCGCAGCGGAAAAACAGATCAATCGGCTCAAGATGATCAAATGATATTTGGCCGCGCCAATCTGGACCTGCGCCGACATCGGGTCGTTACGGCAGCCCGATACCGATCCGTAGGGGAAACGAGTCGGAGGGGATAGGGCTAGCACCAAAAATGAGAGAAGAATCAACATCCCGACTTCGCATTGACAACAAATTATGCTCGTTCGACAGTAGGTACTCCGGCAGATCGAGGCGACCCATGACATTTACGGTCAAAAGCAATAGCTTCACCGACGGCGATTACCTCCCGCAGGCGCACGTTCTATCTGCTGACTTCGGGCTCGGCTGCGCTGGCGACAACCAATCCCCGCACCTTGCGTGGTCGGGTGCGCCGGCGGGAACGAAGAGCTTCGCCGTAACTTGCTACGACCCGGACGCGCCGACCGGCAGCGGCTTCTGGCATTGGGTGGTGGTGAACATCCCGCCCGATGTCACTGAGCTTGCACTCGACGCCGGTAACCCACGGAACCCAAAGCTGCCACAGGGAGCACTGCAGACCCTCACCGATTTCGGAACGCCCGGCTATGGTGGCGCATGCGCGCCGGAGGGCGACCACCCCCACCGCTACCTGTTCACAGTGTTAGCGGTCGGCGTCGACAGCCTGCCAGTGAAAACGGATACTCCGGCGGCTGCGGTTGGCTTCTATCTCCACTTCAATACGTTGGCCAAGGCGGCGATCATGGGGCTCTACAAGCGCTGAATGCTTACGACATTCGCTCACTCGATCAGGAGGTCTCTCGCAGGAGAGCCAACCACGCTCCCCGAGGCGAGAGATAGGCGCCCTGCCCCACGGCATCGCCTCGGTCCAATCGGCGCCCGGTTCGTCGAGTGCGACCAGCCTGATCGGCTCTTGCGTCGCTGGCGTGCAATCGCCGGGCTGCTGCACAATACACGGTCGGCTCGAAGCGTGGCATCGACACGCGCCGAGAATGATCCGATTAAGGCAAACCCGTTCGAATAGAATGAACGGCGTGTCACGCAGCCAAAGGAACGCCAGGGCAGACGGGCCCAGCTTGCAAAGCGGGTAGGCGAATATTTGCCGTCGCAGAGCTGCCCCGCCAAAGCCTGATCCGAGCGACGTTCGATTGTTGCAATCAGGAGATCGGCATCCAAAATAGCACCATTCCAAGGCCGGTTCGTATACCCTAGCAAGCGACGCAGTTCGTTAGCGGAGGCCGCAATGCCTGGTGATGAGGATGCAGGGCGGGAGCCAAAGGAAGGACCTTGGAATCCGGGCATTAGTTCGGCGCTGACCCGAGAACTGCTGGCCTTATCCACGGTCTTTCGAGCAGAAAACGTTCTCAACGATTTCAAGCGGGCAATCGAGCTGCGAGATGTCACGGGAATGGCGCTCGAAGAACTGGCGATTTTCCGACCCGAAAGGCTAGCCTTGCACGAGACACTAGTACGGGTCACAGCAGACTACGAAGTACCAGATCCAGAGGACGCCACAGTCAGCGATCTCGGCATCAATTTCCGCCTGATGATCGAGCCAATCCTTGCTCGGGTGATAGAGCCTTATAAAGCTGAAATCGTGAATCACTACCATCAGCTCAGATGCGCTATGGCCCGCTTCATCGAAGATGAGCTTCGTTCCTCGTTTGCTCACCAACCGAAGAGCCAGTCGACCGAGGCAATGCGCTCTGGCCGTGGTCTCGGTCGCTGGTTTTGGCGGTCGCATACCGCTGAGCCGGTGCCGGCCCCATATAGCGGCTGGGATCGGGATAAGCGAATCCTTCAGGAATGGACCGATAGAGCACTCTCGAGCGAGGTTGATCTCCATGCGGCCGGGCTCCGGTCTCTGGCACGGGTTGCCTCAGCGGTTCAGTCACGGCATGGCCGAATTTTGGGACAGAACGTTTTCCTTGGAGGTCTCGCCACAGATCTCGCGTGCAACGACTTTGGCGGTGAGGCGATCGGCACTCTGCTCGAGCCGAAGATCCGTGAGATAGCGAAAGGAGAAGGTTTTCGCCGCCTCCCGGCTCAGGACCGGCCGGTTCTC
>JAFAHH010001062.1 GCA_019237355.1 Acetobacteraceae bacterium
ACTCGGCAACCTGGTCCGCTTCGTCCTGCTGCCAGGAAACCGTTACGATACGGTCGGTGTCGAGCCCTTGATCCAGGACATCGAGTTCGAAGGTCTGACCGCCGACACAGCGTTCGACGCCGACTGGATCATCGACGAGTTGAACGAGAGAGGCGCCAAGAGCGTCATCTCGCAACGCTCCCGCCGGGGCGCGAAGAAGGCCATCGGCGCGGCCACCTCGATCCTCACGGCCGCATATCACATCCTGAAGGATGGAACCTTCTACAAAGACCTCGGGCCAGATCACTTTGAAACCCGCGCCAAGGCCGTGCAAACCAAGCGGCCGGTCAGCAGGCTTAAGAACCTCGGATATAGTGTTCGGATCGAACCGATATCCGAGGCGGCGTGACCCTAGGTGTGTTTAGCCCGAAACTGCCTAGCGGTGCCCCAATCAGGAAACGCGATAGGCTGTGGCCAGCCGTCGAGCCGGCAGAATTGTGGACCAGAGCCGTGGACCTAGCATGCGTTTCACCTGAAGCAGTTTCCAATTTAAGGATCGCCGGAGAGCCGGACAAGTACTTGTTGCGAATTCGAGCAGCACATCAAAGTTCTCGAGATCACCTCGTTCGAAAGGCTCAGAAGTGCACCAGATGGCGTACTCAGCCAGACCTTCGTGAAGGTAATTCCGAAGCTCCTCGGCCTCTGGGATACGATCGCCGTATTCCTCGAACACCAGATCAACCGCGGCCTTTCGTTGTCTCAGGTCCAATATGATTTTATCATAGTATGTTTCTGACATGGCCCGGGGATGCCAGCGATAGATCCCCTGGTAGGCGTTGAGGCGTCCCACTGGGCCATGCGCGGCAAAGCGCATCCACATCTCCATATCACCAGCATGCGGCAGCTCGGGCCGGTAGCCCCCTATAATCTTCTGCAGTTTGGTCCGCACCACGGCGGTACAGGTGCCAACAATGTTAAGCGGCCTATTGGACCGAAAAAACTCTGCGCTGCTTAAAATTGTCCATCCGGGCACTGGCGGCAGGTCGAGCTCAGGCGGCCGAGGATCACCATCACGTAGCCTTATGAATGGGCCGTAGGCGAAGCCTACCTCTGGATGCGTATCGAGAAGCTCTGCGGCTCGTGAGAGCGCGCCGGGCAACACGAGATCATCTGCCGAGAGCAACAGGGTGTACTCAGCCGAGGCCCATTCGAGGCCTTCATTATACGTCGCGATATGACCACGATTGGCCGTATGGCGCCGCCAGGCGATCCGGCGATCCTTCTCGGCGAGTGCGGCCGCGACCTCTGCCGTCTCGTCCGGCGATGCATCATCGATGATCAGGATACGAATATCTCGCTTACGTTCTTGCAGCACGCTTTCGATGCATTCGGGGAGATAGTGTCCGTATCCGTAACAGGGGACGATAATATCTATACCACCGCCCATTGTATCCAAGCCTCCTAAATAGCTTCTATAGTCCGCCGCAAGTTAGGTAGCCATTCGCGACAGCACCAGTGCCCGGGCAACTTGGTGGTACCGCCGGCACATTCATCTCAATGCCGGCTTAGCCGGCCGTTGCCCGGGTGTAGCCCCTCGAACAGGCTCAATGCGATACGGTCGATGACGCGTGAACGGTCATAATACTCAATCGCTTTTTGCCGGGCCGCACGGCCGATTTGCGAGCAGAGTGCATGATTGGTAAGGAGTGCGATGCATGTCTCAGCAAATGCGTCCGGATCATTCCTTATCAAGATCTCGGTTTCGTTCTGAAAGGCGAGACCTTCAGCCCCTACCCGCGTCGCGACGACAGGCTTTGCGTAAGCTGCGGCCTCAATTATTTTGATGCGCGTCCCGCCGCCCGTAAGCATTGGGCAGCATACAACCCGGGCAGTGGCGTAGAGCGCTGCCAGATCCTGCACGAAACCGGTGACTTGCACGCCAGGAACACGCGCGTTCGAACAGCCGAGCACCTCAGCTCCGGCGCCTGCGATAGTCAGGGCAGCCTCCGGAACCCGTTGCTTGACCCGAGGCCAAATCTCGCGCACCAGGTACTCGGCAGCAAGCACGTTCGGCTTATAACCATAGTAACCGAGGAACAGGAGGGAGGCCGGCCCGGGGGTCTCGGCAATTGCCGGGGGAATGTCTATGCTGTTCGGAATGACGTGAATGTCCGAAGATGATAGTTTGCGCAAGTAGTCCCGGTCAGTTTCAGAGCAAACGTAGGTACATTTGGCGGCCTTCATCGCGGCCCGTTCAGCGGCAAGGAGCGGAATCACGTTGAGGGCATACCGAAATTTAAGCCTCCATGTTGGCGATACCGGAATGCCCCGGAGGCAGCTCCAGTGTTCGATGTCATCGAGATCGAAGAACACGGGGGGTAATGGTGACCGGGCCTTTAGGATCCGCCCCATGGCTGGCAGGCGATGGACGAAGATCAGGTCGGGGCGGCGAGCTAGGCAATTACGCACGGCCTGTTCGGCGGCTGGCCCGGCGAGATGGCAAAATCCGTTTATCGGGGTTGAGAACGGGTCGATGAAGGCCTTCGTCCGGTGATGAACCAAGCGGATCAATCCGGCCGCCTCCGGTACAGGTCGCTGGGGGACCAGAAACAGATGAACGGGTCGGTGCGTTACGTGTGAGAAATGATCCACATACATCTTAAGCGCGGTTGCATGCACGTCCAATGGCGGCTCGTAGAACGCCAGGAAATCGATATCGTCCGCAACCCTCCCGAGCGCCTCGAGCAGCACGTTCATCCTCTTAAAAACCCCATGGACGTCCTTGTCTGGGTTTTTGGGAAAGTAACCGGTGATGAACAAACCCTTCATGTACTTAAAAAGCCTCGTGTACTTATGAGATCCACTGGATTGGCTTGCGAGCCAGCGCTGTCTGCCTTGCGAGGGACCGCACCAGCTTAGAGAGCGAGCCCAGACTAAGAAACCATGCGCCCCTTCTCCGGCGAGTGTCGGCCCGTGCTGCCGGCCCCTTACACCGGTCACATCGAGTCGCGTTGTTACGTAGCAGAGCCAATCCCCGAATTACAAGCCGCTTGCGGGCCCAGGCTTCGAGCAGGTCGCTGACCATCTTCGGACAGCACGTGAGATGGATGAAAACAATATTTTTTGCCACTTTCGGGGTGCCAAGTCAACCCTGAACGTGATCGGGGTAGTAGAAGCGCGACCAAAGCCAGGCCAGCAAATCCGCCTGGTTTGCTCAAAGCGGATCACCTGGCCTTGGTTGCCCGCCTCGCGCTCCAGGCATCTTTCGTCCGAGGTGAAGGGAGCACGGAGCGGCGCTGGGGCGAACTGCTTTTATCATGCTTAGCGCGAACTTCCGATACGATCGTCCGGGTGGCTGAACATGCCGAACAGCCTTCGCTCTTTCGCGAGGAAACAATCTAGTGTATCGCTCTGGATTATTCTTGCTGGCTTAGTGCAAGCGTCGTGCTTCGCCAATCCGGCACCGTACTTCATTTGAGGGAAACAGGGTTTTGCATACAGTAGCGCACTATGTAGATACTGCCGCCTTTGGCGGCACGGAAAAAATCGTGCTTGCTCTGCTCACCGGCATGGACCGCAGCCGGTGGCGGCCGGTGCTTTTTCACCACCCAGAGCCCGGGCTCGCCCCGCTCCTGCATGCAGCCCAGCAAGCCGGTGTCGCCACGCGCGCCGTCTCGCGTGTAAATGGCTATGCAAAACCGGTGCGGCTGCTGCAATTTGCCTCCGCGCTGCGAAGCGAAGCGCCTTCCGTTTTTCATGCGCATCTCTCCTCGCCGCTGGCCTGCAAATCGGGCTTGCTGGCGGCATCGCTTCTGCGTGTGCCGGCGATCGTAGCCACCGCCCAACTGTTTATGCACTTGCGCGAGAAGCAGCTAGCACGTCGCCTCTCATCTTGGGGAGTGCATCGGTATCTTGCCGTCTCGGATGCAGTTAGCCGAAAGTTGCAGGAAAATCTTGGGCTGCCCGCCCGGAAAATTCGGGTCGTGCGCAACGGAGTCCCGCTTGCGCAGAATCGGTGCCCCCGGAATGAACGGCTACGCCAAGAATTATTGCGCGGCATGACGAGGCCGATGGTCCTGACACTGGCCCGGCTCGATCCGCAAAAGGGGCTTCCCTACCTTCTGGAAGCGGCCGTCAACGTACCCGGTGCACTCTTCGTTATTGCTGGCGAGGGTGATGAAAGACGGGTGCTCGAGGCGCGTGCTCAGACCTTGGGAGTACAGGATCGCGTACTGTTTCTGGGCCACCGCGATGACGTACACGACCTTCTTGCGGCATGCGATCTGTTCGTCTTGCCTTCTTTGTTCGAGGGCTTCCCGCTTTCCGTCCTCGAAGCCTCGGCTGCCGGCAAGCCCTTGATTGCGACCGCAGTGGATGGGACGAGCGAAGCGATTCGGGATGGCGAGACTGGCCTGCTCGTCCCTCCCGCAGACCCGGCCGCTTTGGCTGCCGCGATCAACCGCCTTTTGGGCGACTCCGGCCTGGCGGCCCGGCTCGGGAGTGCCGCCGCCGTGTATGCCCGCCAGACGTTCGGGGTGGACCGCATGGTCGAGGCCGTAACCGCGACCTATGATGAACTCCTGGCCTCCTCTCGCGCCTGAACCTCAAAAGCCAAATCGCCGCTGACGTCTTCGGTCGGCTGGGTAACGGACCCCATCGCGCAAGCTCGATGAGAATCCGAGATGCTCGTAGTATAAAGACTTTAGAACAGTCTCGGTTGTGTAGTCGGCCTGAAACTGGCCATGCAACACGGAGTGCTGCTCCGGCTTCTCGCATGGCAATTTCTGCTGCTGCCCAATTGAGCTTCTAATCCGAAGTTACCCCCAGCTCGTAGCGGAACACCGTGGAATAGCTGGCGTTTGGCCTGATTGAGTAGCATCCTGTTGGCATGTAAGCCCCGCAAAAAAGGCTTGACAGGTCACGAATGGTTTGATTCGAACGCCAACGTATGTCGCATGCGTGCCGAACCGGGGCTCACCCCCGGCCTACCTGCTGCACGAGGGCTACCGCGAGGAGGTGGCCAAGCATTTTACTCTAACCATACCGATGATCACTTCGCCTTTGCCCGCAACGGCGAGTCGATAGAAGCAGAAAGCAGGCTCGGGGGCGTGTATGCCATCCGCACCAATGTCGCGGCAGACGAACTCGCCGCCTCCGAGGTGGCGCAGGCCTATAAAGGTTTGATCCTAGCGGAACCTGCTTTTCGATCCTACAAAACCGTCGATCTCGAAGTCCGGCCGATCCACCACCGCCTGCCCGATCGCGTGCCGGTTCACAGCTTCCAATCTCCGCTCGCCGAGCTCGCCACCTTCACCCGCACACCATGGCGCTCGCCAACGGCCAGCACGACACCTTCCCGCTCTACCCGCAGCCGACCGAACCGCAGGCCGCCGCCTTCGATCTGCTCGGCATCTCGCCACGGATGCCGGAAGGAAAACTCGGCTGCCATGACATAAACAGAGCGAAATCAGTGATCTGCTCCCGGAAGAGGAGGTAGTTTCGGTCTAGCGTCTGACGCCGCATTCCGGCAGTGGACGGACCTCTAGGGCCCCCTTATCGTCGCCAGCCGGGCAAAAAACAGGCAGAGGAGGGAAGCTGATGTCCGACCACATATACAAGGTCGTTGAAATCGTCGGCACATCGGATCAGAGCGTATCCGCCGCAGTCGAGGCCGCAATCACCAAGGCTTCCGCGTCCCTCCGCAACCTGCGGTGGTTCGAAGTGGCGCAAATCCGCGGCGGTATCGCCAACAACAAAGCAAGCCATTACCAGGTAACCCTTAAGATCGGTTTCACCCTCGAATAGGGCGCGCCTCGCCGGGTGGGGAGGACCCGCGGGCGCAAGCTATAGGAGCCGGAAAGGCCTTCGATGCGATACCTCTATCACCTGCCGCTTTCGCCTTTCGCTCGCAAGGTGCGGGTCGTGCTCGCCGAGAAGCGCCTTCCCTTTGAGCTACGGCTCGAAAAGGTCTGGGAACGCCGCCCGGAATACCTAGAACTGAACCCCGCCTGCACCGTGCCCACGTTCGTGGACGAGAACGGCCTCGTGGTGCCGGACTCAGGGGTGATCTGCGAATACCTTGAGGAGGCTTACCCCGAAGCCCCATTGCTCGGCCGCACCCTCGCTGAGCGGGTTGAGGTGCGGCGGTTAGTCGCTTGGTTCGATGGGAAGTTTGCGCAGGAAGTCACCCGTAACCTGCTCGGCGAAAAATTCATGAAGCGGCTACTCGGTCGCGGTGAGCCGGACGCCAATGCCATTCGCAGCGGCTATACCGCGCTGCGGCAGCATTTAGAGTACGCCGGGTGGCTCGCAGAGAATCGAAAATGGCTGGCGGGCGACTTCCTCTCCCTCGCGGATTTCGCCGCCGCCGGCCATCTCTCGGCTCTCGACTTCGCGGGTGATGTCGATTGGAGCGTTTCGCCGCAAATCCGCGAGTGGTACGCGCGGATCAAGTCGCGCCCGAGCTTCCGCGGCGTTCTAGCGGATAGGGTCCCAGGCGTGATGCCGCCGGCGCATTACGCCGACCTCGATTTCTAAATTTTAGAAAAAAAGGCCGGGGATGGCGCGGACGCGTCCCCAGCCCGACGATCGCTTCAGAGTTTAGGCGCCGGTTCCGGTTGTTCCGGAGGAGGCCCTTGTGCCGGCGCTGCTGCCTCCACCTAGGTCGCTTCTACCCGTAGTCCCTTCGGTAAGGCCGCTGCCCCCCGTACTGCTGCCGCCGAGACCGCTCGTAGTACTAGAGCCAGCGGCGCTGCCCGACGTCGCGCTCCCGCCAAGACCGCTCCCACTGGTCGTGGCCGTACCAGTTCCGGCGAGTCCGCTCGTCGTGGCCCCGCTCGTCGTCGAACTGGCCCCTGCAAGCCCACCAGTCGCCTGCGTGCCTATGGCGGACCCACCGGTCATGCTGCTAGTACCCTGCTGCTGGCGGGCTCGCAGATTATTCTGCACATGCCGCACGCCGGATACGGACTCTGCGATGTCCTCTGCCCGCCGCCGGGCGGAGCGATTATCAACCGTCCCGCTCAAGGTCACTTCGCCGTTCGATACGCTGACATCGATCTCGGACGCATCGACATACGGGTCATCCGTGAGGCGGTCACTCACATCCTCACGGATCCGATCGTCCGACCTTGCATAGCCGCGGGGCCCCCGCCCCCGGTGCATCGCGTCCCGGCGCTGGTCCTCCTCGCGGCGGCGGGCCGCATCCTCATCGCCGAACCACGACGAGATCTCGTCGGCCGTGCGGTCCCACCACCCGCGCTCCTCGCCGGGCCGGCCTGAAAATCCGCTGCGTGGAACGGCGCCCCGGCCATATGCGCCGCGGCCATATCCGTAATCGCCCGTAAAGCCGCGAGCGCCGTAATTCGGCTCGTAGCCTTGTTCCTCGCCGCTGCGCCATCCGCCAGCGCTCGGCCAGTCGCGTCCATATTCGCGAGTTATCGGGTAATTCTCCCCACCCGGCCCGCGGTAGCGCTCACCGCGATAATCTCGCTCGTAATCCCGTCTCCCGCGGCCGTAATCAGACCATTCACGGCGGCCGTAATCAGACGGTCCCTCGCCGCCGTAATCCCGGTACGATGAGCCCTCCCGGCGAAAATCCTCGCGCTGGGCCCGGTATCGGTCGCGGTCCGGGTCGTACCTGTCTCGGTCTTCCCGGTACCGGTCCTCATCTCTTCTCCAGCGGTCCCTGTAATCAGACATTTCCATCTCCTGTCGTGCTTCACTCCGCAAACCGTCGTTTGCATGGCTCGACGGTCGCCCGCCTCTGAGCGCGATGACCTGCAGCGTATCCATTCGAAACGCCTGAATCGCGCTCTCAACACGAACCCTGGAGCAACAGACGCCATAACGCTCCAGCTTCAGCCACCAGGCTGGGCGGCACCTAAAGAACGGCAACCGATGGGCGAAGTTTCACGCGTCTCTCTGTAGTTTATACCCGTGCTGCAGCGACAATCCGCTTCATTTCTGCAACCGTGGCACGCAGCCCCTCAAGGATAGCCTGGCCGATCAAAAAATGCCCGATGTTGAGTTCCCGTACCTCGGGAAGCGCCGCTACCCGGCCAACATTCGCATAGGTAAGCCCGTGACCGGCGTGGCATTCCAGACCGAGGCCGGAGGTGAGGGCAGCCGCGTGCCGCAGCCGGTCGAGTTCCCCCGGCCGACCCTCGGCATAGCGGCCCGTATGCAGCTCGACCACCGGGGCGCCGACCGCCGCCGCCGCTTCCACCTGCACCGGGTCCGGGTCAATGAAAAGGGACACGCGAATGTTGGCCTCTTTAAGGGCGTCAACGACAGAGGCGAGGCTGTGTCGCTGCCCTGCGACATCCAGTCCCCCCTCGGTCGTGACTTCCGCGCGCCGCTCGGGAACCAGGCAACAAGCGTGCGGCCGCACCTCCCGCGCAAACCGCAGCATCTCCTCGGTTGCCGCCATCTCCAGGTTGAGCGGGGCCGAAAAGCTCGCGCGATAACGGCGGACATCATCGTCCCTAATGTGCCGGCGGTCTTCACGCAAATGCATTACGATCCCGTCAGCGCCGGCCTCCAGGGCGACGCGCGCCGCGTCCAGGGGATCCGGATGCAGCCCGCCGCGGGCGTTCCGAACCGTGGCGACGTGATCGACATTCACTCCAAGGCGGACCTGGCCCATGTGCCTAGGCTAAGATGCTCTGGCAGGTTACCGCAACCATGCTTTGACGCCGTTATGGTTTTCAGAGCGCGATTCAGGCTTTTCGACGAAAGCCGCCTCAAGCCATCGCGCTCTAGAGCGCGCTCTAGAGGATGATGGCTCCAGCCTGAAGCCATCATCCTAGGTCTTTTTTAGAGCGCGATTCGGGCTTTTCGACGAAAGCCGCCTCAAGCCATCGCGCTCTATCGCCTCAACTCCAGCTCGTGAAGCTGGGTCTGGACCGTCCGGCCACTCTCCCAAGCATTCGCCCCGGGTACAAGCCGCGGCATTGGGATATCGGCGCGGGATTGCCGCCGGCGCTTCCATGAAATCCCCAGCCGGCGATCTCGGGCCTCAAGCGCCACCTCGTTGGCCTGACCATCTTGCGTGAATCCCATCATCAATTGCGGAATTCCGTAGGGGAAATCGTCCTGGTCGATTTGCCAGGTATGGAAGGTTTTGCCGTAAGTAGAAACGAGATCCTTGAAATAGGCGTGCTCAGCAAGTTCCGGGATCCCCGGGGCCACGAGCTGGCCGGATTTCACCTCGTAATGATGGCTATGCCAAAGCCGCTTCTCCGTGTCTGGCAAGCGGCGGAACCGTTCCTCGCTGATGATGTATTCGATGCCGATCAGGCGCGCATCAGGCTTATTGGAATCGAAAATCACACATTGATGCATATCGTGGGCGAGATGGATACAGAAATGGTGGGCCTCGACCTGCCGGCCCATATTGTCCGCATAAAAGTGGAAGCCGTTCAGGTACGTGCTCATCGCATCGAGCGGGTATTTGTGTTGAACGATCGATGCCGCCATGTCGAGGGCTCGGTGTTTCACGCTGTGCCCCTGGCCGACCTTGAGGGCTGCAACCGCTTTGCGGCTAACAATTAAGCTCGCGGCTGCAGCAAGGCCGGCGGCGATTCCAATGCCAATCGAGCTGAGGCGATTCCGGCCAGAGCAGTCGGGGCATGCAGGATTCTGATGCAGAGCCATACTCACCTTGGGTTGTTGCATTCGGTATTGGTGGCGGCAGAAGCTATACTGGCGCCCTGATCTATAACGATCAGCGGGGCCACTCTCTGCTCAACGCCTATCCGCCTTGAGAGTGCCTATTGCCGAGCCCGAGTCAACCACCGTAGGTAAGTGATGCGCTGGCCGATCACAACGACCTCAAGGGGTCACGCGGGGAGCAGTCCCTAAGGTTGGATCACTGTGATTCAAAACAATCCTGCATGCAACAATCATCCTTCTGGGCGGGATATCCTCGTTGCGATGATCCCATTACCGGAGTAGGTCGGTCCGCGTACTCCAGCGTGCGTCTGCATCCAGCTTGGTACGCAGAGTCTGACGCTCGCGATGCTAGCCCGCCGCTATGCCACGCTTCATGGACTGCTTCCGAGGTCGAGCCGCTACAATGATCTCCTGGACTGGTTCAGCATGGAACATTTCCTGCTCATCGCACTAGTGCTGTTCATCCCGGGCGTGGTGGGTTTGCTGTGGTCCGTTTACGCTTGGAGCCAAACCGGATTCGGCTTGCTTGAGTATACCCGTGTTCTGCGGGTGATGATCATGGCGCTCGCTAGCGTAACGTGCACGGTGCAACTCGCCTTCTCGGCATTCCTAGCGGGCATCATGGAAGTGCCTCGTAGCTCGGACAAACCGGGTCCGCTGCCCAGGTAGCATTATACCAGCAGGTCGGCACCGGGGTAAGGATCAGGCGGCAACGTACTTTGTAAAACCCCAGTGGGCAGGCGGATAATGGCCACAACACCCTCGTCAGGCCGCGTCTCAATGGTGCCGCCTTCGAGCCGAACCAAGCGTTCCAACCGACGCAGCGCTTCTATGCCAGCCCCTTCCGGTACAGGCCCGTTTCCCAGAACAGCAATTTGCACGTCGCCGAAATGCCAAGCGACAGCAACCAGCACTCGTCCGCATGGCGAATGGCGAATAGCAACCAACGCCGGCTCTGCAACGATTTGGCGAATTACATCTGAGCCAATCACTGGAAGCGCCGGCTCGACGGCCGTATCCAACCGAACCAGATGCCGCACCGCTTCAGCCTCCAGCTCAAGCAGTACCTCATCCAGCGCCTCCGCCAACCCGCCTCGGTTGCCGGGAATTGGCATGGGCTCCTGTTTCCGCGCCTCGGTTGCGAACGGGTCTTGTTGCCGCGCCAGAACCGGTCGCGCATGGAGCCAGGCAAGGGTGGCCAGCACAGCGGAGACGCCGAACGGCATTAAAATGAGCCTCAACACGACCTAACCCCAGGCTGCCCCACAGTGCGGCAAGTCGTTCTGGCCGAGCAACCGACGCCGCGTAATTTTTGCTTGCATCTGAACATTGGTCGCGAGAACTTTTCGCTGGGATATTGACGTGTTAGGTGTTGCACGATCATCTCGGTTTATCAATCAAAAAAATAGATCCAACGTCGCATTTTTTAGCCTCACAGCCCACTTCCCGGTCGCGCCGGGACCCGGTTCACTGCCGCTTCGTCTGTGCTAAGGAGCGCCCATGAGCGGCCCTGAAAGACCCGTTTTGCTGAACTCTCTGCGCAGCGGCCCAGATAGAGCCGGACGATTTGGCGATTTCGGCGGCCGCTTCGTCGCCGAAACCCTTATGCCGCTGGTCTTGGAAGTGGAGCGGGCCTATCGCGCGGCGAAGGATGATCCCGCATTTCACGCGCAGTTGCGTGCCTATCTGACCGATTATGTCGGCCGGCCCAGCCCGCTATGGTTCGCCGAACGGCTGACCCAAACGCTAGGCGGGGCGAAGATCTATTTCAAACGCGACGAGCTGAACCATACCGGCAGCCATAAAGCTAATAATTGCATGGGCCAGATCCTGCTGGCCCGCCGCATGGGCAAAACCCGCATCATCGCCGAAACTGGGGCGGGCCAGCACGGTGTTGCAACCGCCACGATGTGCGCCTTATTCGGTTTCCCGTGCACCATCTATATGGGGGCGGTCGATGTGGAACGGCAAAAGCCTAACGTCTTTCGCATGAAACTGCTGGGCGCCGAAGTGAGGCCGGTCACGTCCGGCGCTGCTACCCTCAAGGATGCCATGAATGAGGCGATGCGCGATTGGGTAGCCAATGTCGCCGATACCTACTACCTGATCGGCACCGTCGCCGGGCCGCATCCTTATCCGATGATGGTGCGGGACTTTCAATCCGTCATCGGCGAAGAAGCCAAGGTTCAGTTGCAGGAGTGCGAAGGCCGGCTGCCGGATGCCGCCGTTGCTTGCATTGGCGGCGGATCGAACGCCATGGGACTGTTCTATGCCTTCCTCGACGATCCCTCAGTACGGTTGATTGGGGTGGAGGCTGGCGGGCATGGGCTGGAGACAGGCAGCCATGCGGCTAGTCTCTCAGGCGGGAGACCCGGCGTTCTGCATGGCAATCGCACCTATCTTTTGCAAAACGATGATGGCCAGATCCTCGA
Source organism: Acetobacteraceae bacterium (assembly GCA_019237355.1). Lineage (GTDB taxonomy): Bacteria > Pseudomonadota > Alphaproteobacteria > Acetobacterales > Acetobacteraceae > JAFAHH01. The sequence continues at coordinate 12,087 of JAFAHH010001062.1, forward strand.
GGCGCACAGCATCAGCGCGGGGCTCGATTACCCCGGAGTGGGCCCGGAGCATGCCTGGCTCCATGATATCGGCCGGGTGGAATATGTGGCCGCGACCGACCAGGAAGCCCTCGAAGCCTTCCAGCTCTGCACCCGAACCGAAGGGATTATCCCAGCGCTGGAACCCGCCCATGCCCTCGCGCATGTCATCAGAATCGCGCCTGGCATGAGCAGAAACGCTGTTATCGTAATGAACCTGTGCGGCCGGGGCGATAAGGACATTTTCGCCGTGGCCGACCATCTGGGGGTGGCTTTGTGAGCCGCATCGCCGCCCGCTTCGCCGCGCTCACGCAGGAGGGGCGGGGGGCCCTGATCCCGTTTGTCGAAGCCTGGGACCCGGATGGGGCGACCTCGCTCGCCCTTCTGCGCGGCATGCCGGGCGCAGGCGCCGATCTCATTGAGATCGGCATGCCCTTCACCGACCCGATGGCGGACGGCCCCACAATTCAAGCCGCGGGCAAGCGGGCGCTCGCAGCCGGCGCGAGTGTTCCCGCAGCCTTGGCCATGGTGCGCGACTTTCGCAAGGACGACGCCGACACGCCCGTCGTGCTCATGGGTTATCTAAACCCGATCCTTTCCTATGGAACCGATCGGTTCTGTACTGATGCTGCCGCCTCTGGTGTGGATGGCCTCATCGTGGTCGACCTCCCGCCCGAAGAAGCAGGGTTGCTATTGCCCTATGCAGCTACGCGCGGGCTTGATTTCATCCGGTTGGTCGCGCCCACGACCGACGATAACCGGTTGCCCTATGTGTTGGATGGCAGCTCAGGCTTTGTCTACTACGTGAGCATCGCCGGCATCACGGGGACCCGTTTTGCTACCTCCGAGCATCTCGCCCAGGCGATACCGAGAGTGCGCCGGTTCACAAACCTGCCAATAGCCGTAGGCTTTGGGGTGCGCACTCCGGGGCAGGCCGCGCAGGCGGTACGGGCCGCCGATGCGGCTGTGGTCGCCTCGGCGCTGATCGACACTTTGGCAAGCACTTTGGACGACCAAGGCCGCGCCGGCCCGGTCACCGTGCGCCGGGTGCTCGATCAGGTGCGGGAATTAGCCGAGGGCGTGCGTGAAGCGCGCTTAAACATATGAGTGATCAGCCAGAGAACCTGATTCTGGTCTATTTGCGTCGCCTCGATGCGAAGATGGATCGCATCATCGAAGACGTGCAGGATTTGAAAAGGCGCGTCACCTCACTCGAGAACGCCGTTGCCAGGCTGCCCCACTTTATGGGTGATTTACGCACCGACTATGCTGGCCTGCAGCTCCGAATCGATCGCATCGAAGGGCGCCTGGATCGAATTGAGAAACGCCTCGATATTGTCGAATAGCATCCCATGAACTGGCTTACCGAGTACGTCCGCCCGAAGATACGTACCTTGTTTACCCGGCGCGATGTGCCGGATAATCTGTGGCAGCAATGCCCCAACTGCCAGCAGATGATTTTCCATACCGATCTGGAGAAAAACCTGAGGGTTTGCCCGCATTGCGGCCACCACATGCGTGCAACCGTAACCGATCGGCTTGGGTGGACGCTGGACGAAGGCTATACGCGGATCGAACTGCCGAAAGCCCCCGCGGACCCGCTGAAATTCCGCGATAGCAAGCGTTACATCGATCGGTTAAAGGAGGCCCGCGAGGCGACTGGGTTGGAAGACGCCATCGTTGTGGCGCATGGCACAATAGAGCAGCGCCCCGCGGTGGTAGCGGCCATGGCCTTCGAGTTCATGGGCGGCTCGATGGGCGCAGCCGTTGGCGAGGCGCTTATCGCGGCAGCCCAGCTTGCGGTCCTACAGGACGCGCCGCTTATCGTGTTTACCGCCTCGGGCGGCGCCCGGATGCAGGAAGGCACGATAAGTCTGATGCAAATGCCCCGAACCATCATTGCCTCGCAAATCGTGAAGGAAGCCGGTCTACCATTCATCGTTGTGCTGACGGACCCGACCACGGGAGGCACCACGGCCAGTTTCGCCATGCTCGGGGATGTGCAGATTGCCGAGCCCGGCGCCTTGATCGGTTTTGCTGGCGCGCGCGTAATCGAACAGACCGTCCGCGAGAAGCTGCCCGATGAATTCCAGCGTGCTGAGTATTTGCTCGAGCATGGCGTTCTCGATATGGTGGTGAAGCGAAGCGAAATGAAAGCGATGCTAGCGCGGCTCGTTGCTCTGTTACGGGAGAAAGAACCCGCCTAGAGCATGCCCAGCGTTCGCTGATGCTTCGTTCTCATTCGGTTCTAAGGCGGCGATGAGCCACATTGATGACTTCATGGCGGGGCTGCAGACGCTGCACCCGCGACTAATCGATCTCTCGCTGCATCGCGTATACGAGTTGCTGGCCAAGCTCGGCCACCCAGAGCAGCGCCTGCCCCCGGTGATCCACGTGGCCGGCACGAATGGGAAGGGCAGCACATGCGCCTTTCTTCGTGCTATGGCCGAGGTTGCCGGAATGCGGGTTCACGTATACACGTCACCGCATCTGGTGCGATTCAACGAACGCATACGGGTTGCGAGTGAGCTCGTTTCTGACGCGGCGCTTATCCAGGCGCTCGATCATGTAGCGCGCGTGAACGCTGGTGCGCCCATCACCCGCTTCGAACTCATCACCGCCACCGCATTTCACTTATTTGCGCAAGTTCCCGCCGAGCTTTGCATTCTGGAAGTGGGTATGGGCGGCCGTTGCGATGCAACCAATGTCATCCGCGAGCCGGCTGCTTGCGCCATTACCTCTATTTCGACGGATCACCAGGAGTTTCTGGGCGAGCATCTTCAAGCAATCGCGGCCGAGAAGGCCGGGATCATAAAACCCCGCACCCCTGTGGCCATGGGCTCGCAACTCCCAGAAGTATGTGAGGTCCTGCTCGCCCATGCCAGCTGTGCCGGCGCTCCAGTGCGGTTACGCGGGCGCGATTGGGACGTAACTGTTTCCCCTTTGCGATACTGCGAGGGGCGTGCCTTTATCGACTTGCCGGCGCCTTCGTTGCCGGGAACCCACCAAGCCGACAATGCTGGTATTGCCATCGCTGCGCTGCGTGCAGCAGGACTTGGCGTGGGCGATCGCGCAATCGCAGCCGGCATTGGGCTGGCGGAATGGCCGGCTCGGCTTCAGCGGCTACAAGGCCGGCTGGCTGCGACACTGCCGGAGGGCTGGGAGCTGTGGCTCGATGGCGGTCATAACCCGGGCGCCGCCACCGCACTGGCTCATCATCTGCGCGGATGGCAGGACCGCCCTATCCATATTCTCGTGGGTATGAAGCAAGGCAAGGACAGCCTCGGATTTTTGGCACAGCTCATTCCATATGCAGTCACATTGTGGGCGGTTGCGGAGCCCGGTCAGCATGAAGCGATGCAGGTAGCGGCGATTATTGCCGCCTCCGGCGGCATCGCCAGGCCGGGAGGCCGCGTGATTCAGGCGCTAGATGCGATTACACGGCAAAGGACGCCGGCGCGGGTCCTGATTTGCGGGAGTCTTTACCTTGCGGGAGAGGTTCTAAAGCAGGATTGGCCGTGAGGGTTAGCATCACCCTGCGATCATAGCTAGCTCGAGCGCGTGGGCTGCTGTACCGTATTATAGGACTGGTGGAGCAAACCGGCGCAGGACTGAATCCGTTGCGAGCTGTTGGAGTTCGGTTCGAAGCGGTCTGGCGCCATTAACGCGGTCGCAGTAGGGATGCCGACCAGCCGGCAGGGACACCTAGTCTAGGGCATGATGGCTTCAGGTCGAAGCCATCATGGTCTAGGATTGCTTTTAAGAGCGCGATTCAGGCTTTCCGACGTGGGAACCCCAATTCAGGCTCCCCGTTTTGCGGCGCAAAATGGGAGCCGGTGCTCGCGAATTGGGAGCCCGAGTTCGCCTCAAGCTATCGCGCTCTAGCCACAGACACGAGGCGGGCGCTTCTCGAGGGAGAGCCATGATGCCGCATGCGCACGAGGAGGCCAAAGAACGGACGACGCCACACTCTCATCACCACGCCTGTGCCAATCTCTTCGGATGCGGCGACGAGAAGGGTACTGGCATTCTGCGCGAGGACATCAAAGCGCGCGCTTTCAACAATCGTGCCTCCGATCGGCTCCTCCATATGGGCGAGATCGATCAGGCCAATTTTGATAACTACCTGTCGGCGCGCGGACGTTGGCGCCGCCAGTTGTTGCAGGCAAGCAGCTTCATGGGCGCGCTCGCGGCAGTCGGTCCGTGGTTCGCCAAGCTTGCACGCGCGGAAGACTCTGGTGCTGCAAGCATGCGGCCGTCTTCGCCCGATGCAGGCCGCATGCACGTGGTGCCGTCGACCAGAGAAACGGTGCAGCTCGGCGTCTACGACACTAACCTGCCGCCCATTCTCACCATCGATTCGGGCGACTTGATTAGCTTTCCCAACACTTGGTCGCACTTTCTAAATGAACTGCAGCCCGGCGTGCCCATCGATACGTTGGTGAGGCTGCGGGTGGACAATCCCGGAAAGGGGCCGCATTCGATTATTGGACCTATACAAGTGAACAAGGCCGAGCCGGGCGACGTACTGGAGATTCGTTACAAACGGATTCGCCCCTATGCTTGGGGCGCTACATTCAACAACCCATCTACGATCGGGACCGGCCTGCTTCCACAGGATTTTCCGCATGGGCAGGTCAAGTACGTTGATCTTGATCTTAGCGCCATGACCGGCAAGTTCTTGCCCAACATCACCATTCCGTTAAAGCCGTTTCAAGGAACCATGGGCGTCGCGCCTCCGGACGGCTTCTTCCCGGCTTTGAGCCCGGGTGTAACCACCTCGGTGCCGCCGGGCCCACATGGAGGCAATCTCGATCTCAGTGAGTTGACCGAGGGATCGACGCTTTACATTCCAGTATGGAAGCCCGGAGCACTGATCTATACGGGAGACAGCCATGCTGTGCAGGGCGATGGTGAAATCTGCCTTACCGCCCTCGAGACCGGCATGAAGGAGCTGCAAATCCAAGTGGTACTTCACAAGCAGAAGGGCCTGGCTTGGCCGGCCGCAGAGACGGATACGCACTGGATCATCATGGGCCTAGACAAAGATCTGAATGCGGCGATGACTCTGGCCGCACGCAACGCGATTAAGTTCCTCGCAGCCCAGGCGAAGATCAGCGAACTGGATGCGTACGCTCTGTGCAGCATCGCCGTGAGCTTCCGGGTGACCCAAGTGGTGGACATCGTACGCGGTGTCCACGCGCTTATCCCGAAGAGCATCTTCGCGAGCGAACTTAGGCAACAGATGAGAATGGTGTGAGACAGCGCTGCCGGGCTGCTGGCCCTAGGCCTCGATAAGGACGAGGACGCACCGGCGCCGCCGTTTAGGCGACCGTTGCCCACTAAGGCCCTGATCCCGACCGGCGTATATGCGGATGCCAAGCCGAGTCACAGCAACTTCCGGGGAGCGCGCGTTTTCATTCGTGACCCGCAGGGACGAGCAGTTCCGGGCTGAATTTGGATTTTTAATAATCCGGAGGCCGGATCGGGTTTGACGGCCTGCAATGCCGGCATCGTGTCCCTTTTCGTGGCCAGAAATCGCTCTCGCTGTTGAGCAGTGTGCTCCTGGCTCGTCGATATCCATAGGCGATTGACGGGCCGCCCAGGCCCGTTCCGCAGCTCGCGTTCAAATCCGTCCCACGTGTCCTCGGCTTCGTCATCCCTGAGAAGTCATTCGGTATCTAGACCATGCACGTTGGAGCGGTTCGAGAAACCGGCTCGGATGCGCTGAACGGAGGGGCTTACCAGCCCTCGCATAAAGGGCGAAATAGGAACCGACGCCGCCGAGAATTAACCATTGCGCAACCGAAAGCCGCTTCATTGTCGGCATGCTGTTCAGCTCCCAGCCATTCATTCTGGGTTTCCTGCCGATAGCGCTCGCGGGGTTTTTTCTGCTGGGTCAGCTCGACCGGTTTCGGCCAAAATTGAATCTCTGCGGCCGAAACTGGGGCTTGGGGTGGCTGGTCGCGGCAAGCCTGTTTTTTTATGCTTGGTGTAACCCGCCCTTCGTACTCCTGTTGATGGGCTCCGTTCTCGTGAACTATGGCCTCGGGCAGCGTATTCTGCGGCTCGCCCGAGTTGGCCACGGGATCGCTGCACGACGCTGGCTGGCCATTGGCATTGCCGGAAATCTCACCCTGATTGGGATATTCAAGTATGCCGATTTCCTGCTGAATGTCCTAACCGCCGGATACGCGCCGCATTTCGTCATTTTTCTACCGCTCGCGATTAGCTTTTTCACCTTCCAGCAAATCATGTTCCTGGTCGATGGCTATCGGCAGAGGCGGCCCGCTGCCAGCTTGCTTACGTACGCCGGCTTTGTTTCTCTGTTTCCACATCTGATTGCCGGCCCGCTCGTTCGGCCCGGCGAGATCATCCCGCAGCTTGTATCGCCCGCTTTGGCCTTGCCCTCCCGGGTGAACGTTACGGACGGCCTGACGATCTTCCTTCTTGGCCTCGGCAAAAAGCTCGTGCTTGCCGATGCCTTCGGGTTTTTTGCCGACATAGGCTTCGATGCCGCTGGTAATGGAGAGGTGCTTAGCTTCGCCGAGGCTTGGTACGCGGCGCTGTCCTACGCATTGCAGATCTATTTCGATTTTTCGGCCTACTCCGATATGGCCATCGGCCTTGCCCGCATGCTGAACGTCCGCTTTCCGGTAAATTTCGATAGTCCTTACAAGGCGGCCAACATCTCGGATTTCTGGCGCCGATGGCACATCACCTTGAGCCAGTTCCTGCGCGATTACGTCTATATCCCGTTGGGCGGCAACCGGCGGGGTCCGGCCCGGAAGGGCCTTAACATGATGCTCACTATGCTGCTCGGTGGGCTTTGGCACGGCGCCGCCTGGAATTTCGTGCTTTGGGGTGGGCTCCACGGGGTGTTTCTCATTCTATGCGCTCGCAGCCGACTCGGTTTGCCAGCGTTGCTCGCCCGGATGCTCACCTTGGCGGCGGTGGTCGTGGGCTGGGTTCCTTTCCGGGCCAGCGGGTTTCACGCAACCTGGATCATGCTCCGCGGCATGATGGGCCTTGAAGGACTAGCGCTGCCGCAGATGATCACGGGCGCCTTCCCGGCGTTGCAGGCAATCGCCCAGCCCGTGCCAGTGCTCCGGTTCCTGGGCGATGCTCGCACCTTAAGCTTTCCCGAAGTGACCGCGATGCTGGCCCTCGGCTGGTTTATCGTGCTTTGCATGCCAAACGTGCATGAGTTGACCGAGCGCGGCCGGACCCTCGCCCTCACAGCCGGGTTCGGGTTGACAATGCAGGCGCTGTTCTTTGCTCCGCGCGTGGCGCCGTTTCTGTATTTTCAATTTTAACTATGATTCGGCTGCTGAGCGCCTGTGCTGCTTCGCTGCTGCTTTACGCCATTCTGTTCGGCACAATTCTGGACCGCCCGCTGTCATTTGGTTTCCTACAGCAGCAGATCGAGGCGAAGCTGGCACGCGGCGCTGCGCTGCCTTCACCCAAACTGGTGATCTTGGCGGGCTCGAACGGTCCCTATTCGCACCGTTGTGAGGTAATCGAGTCGGTGGTTCGGCTAGCTTGCGTCAATGGCGGCGTAGCCGTCGGGATCGGGCTTGATTACCTGTTCGCGCGCTGGCTGCCGCTCCTCCGGCCGGGCGACGTGGTCTATTTACCCATGGAAGAGGAGCAATATACGCGCGGGCGCGCCACTATGGCGCTCGGCCCTGACGCGGCGATCATGTTCCGCCACGACCGCCGCACCCTCATGCAACTGTCGCCGCGGCGCTGGATTGCCGCGATGTTTTCATTCGATTTGCGGTCCGGGGTGATGTCGGTGCTCGAGACCGCGCTGGCGCTCTCGCATTTTCGTGATCCGCGGATGCAGATTAGCGGGAGCACCAATGCTTGGGGCGACCATGTCGGTCACACCCGGTGTTTGGCCGCCGCAAATCGGGTCGTGCTTGCAGATTTCCACCCGCATCCGGCGGACCCCGCGCGGGTGCGTACGGGTTATGGAGCTGCTCTGATTGCGGGCTTTACGCGTGAGGCTACGAAGCGCGGGGTTACGGTCATTGGCGGGCTTCCGGCGGGCTTTGCTGACGTTCCGGTAAGCGACGAGGCTGTGGCTGCCATTCGGAATATTTACCAAGCGAATGGCGGGGGTTTCATCGCCTTACCGAACCGCAGCCGCTACCCGCGGGAGTGCTTCTTCGATAGCCCGGAACACCTTACGGAGGAGTGCCAAGTCTCCCACTCAGTCGCACTTGCCGAGGCGCTGAAACAGAAATTAGGTGAGCTCCGGTCTTCGCTGGCATTACGCTGACGCTGGATCAACCCGGCGCAAAAGCGGCAAGGTCAGGAATGCGGAGGTTATCCTGGCCGCGCGCGTGCGGAATGATACCCGGGGCTTTGACGACAGTGCAGCAGCTGGACCGCTCAATCAAGTGACGCGTGATGAGGCAAGCCAACTCAGCCTGGATCGCCCCGTAGGTGCGGATAGCCGGAGCCATCGCCTGGGGCACACCGTCGACCAACTGCCAAAATCGCCATGCGGCGGGGCCGAGCTAAGAACTCCTCAACCGACACAGATCTACAAGGCTTGGCAAGCGCGACCATGATTAGGCCCTAACGCGATCCAAAGCTTGCGGTGCGGTAAATCGCCGAAAGTGGGATCATCAAGCCAATGCTTGCGAAGGCAACCTCTCCCTCGCGAACCAAAATCGGCTCATCCGGCCAGCTTCCATCGGGAAGGCGGCGGAGGGTTTCCGCTTCGGGGGCAATGGCCGAGACCACGATGATTTCTTTCACGCTCGGGATGGTCGTGTAGGTCCACACATTCGACCACGTCTCGGTCCGGTTGCTGGGCGACAATATCTCGACGATCAGCACTGGCTCATGGAGAAGGGCCTGCTCCGGGAAACGAGGTGAGCAGGTGACCGCGAGATCAGGGATGCGCACGTTGTCGCGGCTCCGCACATGCGGAGTGATTCCCGGCGCGGTTATAACTGCGCACCAGCTATTGTGTTCGGCGAGATGGTTGGCCAGCAGACGGGCAAGCTCAGCCTGTATGGCTCCATGGTTCACCCCCGCAGGCGCCATTGCTTGGGGTATGCCGTCCACCAATTGCCAGAATCGCCCGTCCGGCGGATTCCAGGCCAGGAATTCCTCAACCGAGATAGGTTCAGAGTGCTTGACAAGCGCGACCATAA
>JAFAHH010000268.1 GCA_019237355.1 Acetobacteraceae bacterium
CTGCTCTGAGGTGGCTATGGTTGGCGCGGCATCTGAGCGCGGCAGGAAAAGCGCGAAAGTGGTTCCTTCGCCTGACCGGCTCTCAACGGTAATCGTGCCCCCGGCTTGCCGAACAAATCCGTGCACCATTGATAAACCTAGGCCGGAGCCCTTTCCCGGATCCTTAGTCGTAAAGAACGGGTCGAAGAGGTGGTCGAGGTGCTCCTGAGCGATTCCCAGGCCGGTGTCAGCGACCTCGATCCGCACATAATCGCCGGTCTTTACATCCAATATGGCCGCTTCGGCCGCATTTACGCGTGCGTTGCGTGCGGCGATTTTTAGCATGCCGCCGCTAGGCATGGCATCGCGCGCATTTATCGCCAGGTTGAGGATTGCTGCCTCGAACTGAGACGGGTCGGCAAGAGTCGGCCAGAGATCAGGACCGGCATTCAGCTCGATGCGCACTGTCGCGGGCACGGCGCGGCGGATCAAATCATTCATCTCGGCCAAGACCTGGCCAACGTGCATTGGTTCGGGTCGTAGAGGCTGCCGGCGGGAGAACGTGAGGAGCTGCGTCGCGAGGCGAGCCCCTCGGGTAATGGCTCGCTTGGCATTCGTGACCAGGCTTTGCGCGAGTTGCCTGTTGCCGCGTGCGAGCGCCCCCAGCGCGAGTTCCAGGCTCGAATCGACCGCCTGGATCAGATTGTTGAAATCATGCGCCACTCCCCCGGTAAGCTGGCCGACCGCTTCGAGTTTTTGAGCCCGTGCAAGACGGCGCTCGCTCTCCCGCAGGGCTTCAGTGCGTTGCTCGACAATCCCTTCGAGCACTTCTCCGTGCCGAGCCAGCTTCTCTCGCGCCGCTTGCGAGGCCTGATCTCGGGCCTGGAGCGCGGCGGCCATACTGTCGAAAGCGGCGCCAAGCCGTCCGAATTCGGACCGTTCCTCCCCGAAGGCAACGCGCGCCGACAGATCCCCCTGCTGCCATCGCTGCGCGGCCGCGAGTAGCCGCGCCGCCGGGCCCCGAATGAGCCGGATCACGCCGAGAGCAGTGAGCGCGAGCGCCAACAGCATGCCGCTGCCGATAAGCAAGACCCCTTTTCGATTGCTTCGGATGACTTCGGCGAAGGCGCTTGACTTGTTGAGTCCTACTGCAATGGCGATCCCTTTGGGCTCGGCGCTCATCGGCGATATGCCGACAATCCGGGGAGAGCCGTCGATTCCCGGCATTTCCTGGACGTTCGGCTCGGATCCTTGCAGGCGGAGCAGGATCGATTCCGGAATGAGGCTGCCGACATACTTCGCGGCATCGGGATGCCGGGCCAGAATTCGGCCGGTGCGATCCATGATGCAGACCGTCGCATCTTCCGGCACCGGCAGGCGCAGCAGTTGCTCAGTCAGCCAATCCAGGTTCAGGCCGAGCAGGGCAATACCTGCGATCCGGCCAGACGGGTCGGTGTAAGGTTGCGCGAAGTGCAGCACCCGCGCATTCGTTATTCGGCCGATAGAGTATTCACCGATAGCGAAACCCGCCGCTTGGAGTGCCAGGCTAAAATAGGGCCGGTCGGAAACATTGGCTCCGACTGCCCCAGGGTGGGATGAGCAGGTCACCCGTCCGTCGAGATCGGTGATGGCGCTCAGACTGTAGCGGGGATCGGCTCTGAGAAGTTCCTGCATGGCGTGCTGGCAGGCTTGCGGCTCCCGAAAGGCTTGCGCGATGATTCCCAGCGCGTTCAGGCTTTGCCGGGCGCCTTCGATGATTTGCTGCTGATCCGCGGTAACCAGACGAACGAGGCGCAGCGCCTCTTCCCCAATGAGTCGCTGCCGGTTCGCCCGGGCATTGAGCTCGGAATTGATCGATAAACAAAAAGCAGGCAGAAGCGCGACCAAGGCGACCAGCAACGAGCGTTCGAGCAGGGTCGGGGTCAAGCGGAGCATCAACTGCTGCCACCAGGAGATGGGCGCGCCGAGTAAGTTTGCGGACCGGACGGCCATCCCCAGACGCATTGCCCCCCAAAAGCTTCGGTAACGCGATAGCCCTTGCAGAAATGGTTGTAAACCAGTTACGCAGTTTTTGCATGCAAAATAGAAAAAATTTGGATTAACCGCCAAGATTTCCCATTGCTTGCCGCATAAACAATTGTTTTAGCGGCGGCATCCTGTCCACAGCGGCAATGCCTAAGTCGCGAATGGCGCGGATCGCGGGATTGTCGGTACTGAACAGCCGGTCCAGAGCATCTGTGGCCGCGAGCATCAAAAGATTATCGGGCCTGCGCAGACGCTGATACTGGGCCAGCAAAGCCGGCTCTCCGGGATCCCCGCCCGCCCAAATCGCCTCGATAATCAGGCGGGCGAGTGCGGTCGCGTCGCGAAGCCCGAGATTGAGCCCCTGCCCTGCGATCGGATGAATCGCATGTGCAGCATCGCCAACTAAGACGAGGCGCGTATCGAAATAGCGGTGCGCATGCAGAGCACTCACCGGATAGAGCCATCGCCGTCCCATCAGTCGAATAGCACCCAAATGATCGCCGAGGCGGCGGGCGATTTGTTTCGTGAAAGGGACATCATCGAGGGCGAACAAGCGAGAAGCTGCCTGCCGGCCCTCGGTCCACACGATGGCCGACAGATCCGGCGCGCCCTCCGTGGCTGACATGGGTAATTGCGCGAATGGCCCGGCTGGCAGGAAATGTTCCAGCGCCGTCTGATGATGGGCCCGCTCATGCGCGACCGCACACACAATCCCAGCCTGATCATACGGAAATTGCGTCACCGGAATGCCCGCTTGTTTGCGCAGTGGGGATTGCTTTCCCTCCGCTGCGATCAACAGCCGGCAGTCCACGGCCGGGCCACCTGTTATGTGAACCACAGCGCCAGCCCGGCTCCGCTCGGCCCGCGCCTGGGCTGGGGCGAAAACTCGCAGCCCAGGCAGGCTATGCATATGGGCGTTGAGCGCCACCCGGAGGGCGCGCGCCTCGACCATCCAGCCGAAGGCGTCCGGCGCGTCGCTTCCGGCCTGCTCGTAGTCGAAATGCAGGTAAAGGCGCGAAGCAGGCCGCCCCAGACGCCCATCGCTCACCCGGATGTCGCGGATCGGCCCTGGAGGTTCAGGCAAGCGGTCCCATAGTCCGGCGGCCTCCAACAGGCCCCGCGACCCGGCCGCAATGGCATACGCACGGCCATCGAATGCCGGATGCTCCATTGGCGGGAGTGGGGCCCGATCGATGATCACCGTCGCGACGCCCTCCGTCGCGAGCCGGCACGCCAGGCTGCCGCCAACTGGGCCGGCGCCCACGATACAGACATCGGCGGAAATTCGTTCTGCCAAATCGACCTCTCCCAGCCTCGACCTGCTCGCTCTGCTCCCGGCAGATCGGAAAAACCACCCTATCACGGCGGCTTGGCACGCAAGCTCCCCTTAGCAACTCAATTGGTTCCGGGTTATGCTTACCGAACCGCTTTAAGCTGACGACTCCAAACCTGGTACCTTAAGTATGCAAGCTGGCACTCGCGTCGACACGAGCCGCCTCGCATCGCCCGCTATTCGCACCATCATGCGGCGCCGGCTCGCGGAAATGGGTGCGCTCGTTCTTGGCTTCGCTGGCCTCGCGCTTCTCCTCGCGCTTGTATCCTACGATCCACGCGATCCATCCGTGAATACGGCCACCGCGCGGCAGGCTGCGAATTTAGCCGGTCCGTCCGGGGCCGTGCTCGCTGACCTGCTGCTCCAGGGCTTCGGGCTTGCGGGTGCGCTACCCGGTTGTGCGTTGCTCGGCTGGGCTTGGCGGATCGCCGCGCATCGCGGGCTGGGCAGCGTGACCCTCCGTACGATTGCAACCATTACCGGCCTCCCGGTGCTTGCAGCCGTGCTTTCCGGTCTCGGGGTTGTGTTGGGGGCGCCCCCCTGGCCCGCCACCGCGGGTCTGGGCGGCGCGATTGGGCACTTGCTCGCGGAGTCGGCGGTGCACGCCGGGGGTAACCTCCTTGGGGCGCTTGGCGTCCTGTTCATCAAGGTGCTTGGGGTGACCTTGGCGCTCGCGCTCACCCTGCTGGCGCTCGGGCTGAGTGCCGGCGACTGGCGAGCGGTGCGGCGAGGCCTTGCACGAGCCGCGCATACCCTTTTCCATGGGTCGGTCTATCTGGCGCGCAGCGCGTCCGCTGTTTTGCGGTGGCTGCTTCGGGACCGGGACCCGGCGGCAGCGCCTGCGGCCCGGGCTACCACACAGGCGGCCGCATCATCGGCTCGGACCGCGGTTGCCGATAAGCGACGGGTCGCGCGGATCGAGCGCCCGAGAGCATTCAGCCGGGGGCCGATTGCGCAATCGGAGTTGCCGATCGAACGAGCTGGCTGGCAATGCCCCCCGCTTTCCCTTCTCAAGCCAGCACCGGCCCGGGCCACAACTGGGCCAAGCGCCGATGCCCTGCAAGCCAACGCCC
>JAFAHH010000612.1 GCA_019237355.1 Acetobacteraceae bacterium
GCTGGCTGAGGCTGGTGGCGCTTCCGCACAGCGCCGAAGCCAGCGTAAAACCCGCTACCGAGATCAGAAACACATATTTGATGCCGAGGCGGCCGGCGAGCCAGCCGGTCAGCGGCGTCATGATCGCCACCGCCACAATATAGGAGGTGAGCACCCAGGCGATTTGGTCCTGCGCCGCCGAGAGGCTGCCCTGGATGTGCGGCAGCGCAACATTGGCGATCGTGTTGTCGACGCCCTGCATGATCGTCGCCAGCATGATCGAGGCCGTAATCATGCCACGGTTTGGCACTGGCGCCCGCGCCTCGCTCCTCACCCGCCGCTATCCACTCGCAAAAAGAACTGCCGTTTGCTGATCATAAGCATGGTAGACGAGTTTCGCGAAACGCCGATCGAGCGCGGCTGATCGTCAGAAATTCGATGGCTTGGCGGCACCATCACTTCTTCTGCCTGTTATTACAGAAAATCTATAGGTGCCGGACTTTGCCCCGCAGCCGCGGAGAAGGAGGTACCCGGTCCGAGAGTCGCAAAGGGATCAGGAACGAGTTTCGCACCGGCACTGTCGATCTCCGGTCCCGGCGCGCGCTGATATCGCTGAACATGCGAAAAAATACAGCGGCAAGATCTCTCTCGGCCGCACAAAGCCTAGCCTCTTGAGGACCGCAGCGTCCAAATAACAGCGAAACCAGCGCGTGATAACAGCGGAGAAAAAGCGAGGAACAGCAAAAAACAGCCAAGAAAGACAACAAATCACCACCATCCCAAGAAATCCCAGTGTGTATGGTCACTGAGGCTTAGCCAATACAATAGGATTGTGGCAGGTTTCCAGTCGTTGGCGTTCGTTTACATTGCTTTCGACGGATCCCCGCTTTGTGCCGAAAGATGTGACTAAACCAAACGTTCCGCTGTAGAACTGGACATCCATCAGCTTTAGCAAGCATCCGCAGATGCTCGGAGGAGAGCGGTATCGGAAGGACAAGCGCCTGCTGTAGTTAGCGCGAACCAAGTTACTCGACTTAAAGGGCGGAATATGTCGACACCCTCCCGTGGGGCCAGACAATCGTTTCGGGTCTGCGGCGCGGGGCGCCCGTCCTCAGGCAGACATGGGGTCTAGATGGCCCGCCGTCGCTGTCTTGGCGGATCGACGGCTGGCTGCCATGGTCCCCCGTGTCAAACCCGCCCGGTCTGATCCTGAGGGCCGTGGCGACGCAGGCGTTGCCGACGAACTCGGAACGGCGCATCGTGTTGCGATTGTAGACCGCCCATCCAGGGCTGTCGGTGGAGATCAGCGGATCCTGTGATGAGAAACGCTTGCATCTTGGCGCTCGGCGCGATCTTTGCCGTCGGGGGCGCGTTCGCCGATGAAACAACGCCCCCGGCGAAGGATAGAATTGCGGATAAGCCGCCGCCCGTGAGAACGCAAACCTTCAAACCCGAAGAGCAAACCAGCGTAGGTTCCGTAACGGTGTCCGGGTCCCGCATCGAGTATCAGGCGATGGCGGGCACCTTGGTCGTCCATCCCAAAGGATGGGATGATGCGGCGAGAAGTGCGGGCAAAGAGTCCGACAGGGAGGACCAGCAGAATCAGGACCGGCCGGACGGCTCGTCCAACGAACGGAGCCCAACCGCAGAAGCGTCAATGTTTTATGCCGCCTATTTTAAAAAAGGCTCCGCCCCAGAGACGCGGCCATTGACATTCCTGTTCAACGGCGGCCCCGGATCATCGACGGTGTGGTTGCACATGGGGGCTTTTGGCCCTAAGCGAGTCGTCACCGCCGACGACTCCCACTCGCCGCCCGCGCCTTACGAGCTCATCGACAATGACCAGAGCCTGCTCGACGCGAGCGATCTCGTATTCATCGACGCGCCGGGCACCGGTTTCAGCCGCATCTCCGGTAAGGACAAGGAGAAGGCCTTCTATGGCATCGACGCCGATGCTCACGCTTTCGCGGAGTTCATCACCGAATTCCTGACCAAATACGGCCGCTGGAACTCACCCAAATTTCTGTTTGGCGAAAGCTATGGCACGACGCGCTCCGCCGCGCTGATCAACCTCTTGGAAACCGACCGCCACGTCGATTTCAATGGCCTCATCCTGCTGTCGCAGATCCTGAATTTCGACCTCAGTCCCGACGGCCCGCAATCCAATCCCGGCGTCGACCTCCCCTATCAGCTGGCGCTTCCGACCTACGCGGCAACGGCCTGGTACCACCACAAGCTGGCCGACCCTCCCAAAGACTTGGCGCGGCTCTTGAAGGAGGTCGAGCGTTTCGCCATGACCGATTACGCGCTGGCGCTCCAGCCGGGGGCGACACTGGATCAAACTCAGCGCGACGCCGTCGCCGGCAAGCTGCACGACTATACCGGGCTGCCGGTCGAATACATCAAGAAGGCCGACCTGCGCATCAACGGCGGTGAGTTCCGCAAGACCTTGCAGGACGACGGGGATACGACGACGGGCCGCTACGACACGCGATTTTTAGGCCCCACGATGGATCCTCTGAGCAAAGGGGCCGATTATGATCCGCAACAAGCCGCAATCAGCTCAGCCTATGTGTCAGCATTCAACGATTATGCGCGCAAGACGCTGAAATACGGCGGCGACAAAATCTACAAGCCGCTGATTTTTCTGGGCACGACATGGAATTATCAGCACCAGCCCCCGAACTCCCCCAGGCCCTTGCGACATGCCAATGTGATGGCCGATCTGGCCTGGGCGATGAAGTACAATCCGAACCTGAAGGTCCAGCTGAACGCCGGCTATTTCGATTTGGCCACACCGTTTTACGAAGGCATCTACGAGATGAGCCAATTGCCGATGCCGGCCAAACTCCAGGCCAATATCGAGTACAAGTTCTATCAATCTGGTCACATGGTCTATGTCCATGAGCCGGCGTTGAAGGAACTGCACGACAACGTTGCCGCCTTCATTCGCGCGACCGACCATGTGCCCGCCGATTGATGTGAGAAGCTCACGGCGTACAGCCGCCGCCGGCGCCTCGCGCCGCTCTGTCGATGAGAACGAGTGGATGATTTGACATTGCGCACTCGCGCGCCAGTCAGCTCAAGGTCGAACCTCCCCGTTCCGGATGTGGGCCGGAAGGTCCGGAATCGGCGCTCTGCAGTCGGTGCCTGACGACGGGGCGTATGGGCGACGTTGCCCCGTACCGGACACCGAGCCATTGTGCTCCGGCGTGACAGCGAGTTCAGCGCGCCTTATTGTCCATGCAGCGTGTTGCTGAGTCGTGCTGCACACACGAGAGCCCGTACCGATGTTACGACGCGACTTCCTCAAGACTCTCGCTACCACCGGCACCTTGGCTGCTCTCGGGAAAAGGTCGCTTGCGGCCTTGCCGGGATGGCGCCAGTTCGAACTCACCTACCAAGTGACACTACAGAGC
>JAFAHH010000021.1 GCA_019237355.1 Acetobacteraceae bacterium
TCTACCGCCAGGGACAGATCAATCTGGTGCTGAACGCCGAGCCCGACAGCGCGGCGGCGGAGTTTTTTCATCTGCATGGGCCATCGGTCTGCGCCTTTGCGCTCCGGGTCGATGAGGCCACGGCGGCGATGGAGCGGGCGCGCACCCTGCTTTGCCCCGAGTGGTCTGAGCCACTCGGACCCGGCGAGCGCAATATCCCCGCAATTCGTGCGCCAGACGGCACGCTGATCTACCTTGTGGCGCCGGCCGGATCGGGCCGCAGCATCTGGGACGATGATTTCGAGCTGTTTGAAAACCAGCAGCAATCGCCGGGTGACCTGACCGCAGTGGACCACCTCGCCGTGGCGCTGCCGGCCGGCAGGATGGATACCTTTGTCTTATTCTACCGCGCGGTTTTCGGGTTTACGCCTGACCAGCTCTGGGAACTACCCGACCCCTACGGCCTGATCCGCAGCCGGGCGATGAGCAGCACGGATGGCAGCGTGCGCATTCCGCTCAACATTTCAGAAAGCCGGGAGACCGCAACCGGCCGCTTCGTATCTTCCTATGCGGGGGCTGGGGTGCATCATATCGCCTTCTGCACCGCGGATATTTGCCGTGCCGTGGAACGAATAGCGGAGAGGGGGGCGAAAATGCTTCCGATCCCCGCGAATTACTATGACGATCTCGGCGCCAAGTGGGGTCTGGACGATGCAGCGCTGGCCGGGTTGCAACGGCTGAACCTTCTCTATGACCGCGATAATAGCGGCGAATTCCGGCACGCCTATACAATTAGCTTTGCTGACCGCTTCTTTTTTGAGGCAGTCGAGCGCCATGGTTATCGGGGCTTCGGGGCGGCAAATGCTTCGGTGCGGATGGCAGCACAGGCGCAGCTCAATGCCGTGCATGCGACTGCTTGGTAGCCAAGCTTCCGGCCAGCAAAGGTTAAATAATCGAGAGGCAATTCTTGCTACGGCTCGGTCTATAACTATTCTTGCCAGTAAAGCCTTTTATTGTGGATTGCCGGCCCGTCAATCGAATAGAATGGTTTCAATCAAGCAAAATGGGAGAAGACCGGAAATGCTCCGGACCGTGCAGGAAGTCATTCGCAATCAGACAATCACCACTCTTTCGCCGCAAGCCACCGTCCGCACCGCAGCGCGCACGATGGCGGCAAGCAATGTCGGTGCGGTTATGGTTGTCGAGGGGGGCAAGCTCATCGGCATCTTCACTGAGCGCGACGCCCTGGTTCGGGTGCTCGCGCAAAGCCTGAACCCCGACCGGACGCAACTCGGCGCGGTGATGACCCGCAACGTCGAGACAATTACTCCAGAACGCCTGGTCGTGAACGCCTTGCACCGAATGCACGACGGGGGCTTCCGTCACATGCCGGTGGTTGAGGCGGGGACTCCGATCGGCATGGTCTCCATGCGGGATGCTCTTGGGAGCGAACTCATTCAGTTCGAGGGAGAGCTGGGATTCAAGGAGACGCTTGCCGAGACGATGTGGTAAGCAGCGGGGTTCCAAAACCCTGTACCGTCATTGCGCGCCTGGCCGGGCTTTCGTGAGCCCGGCCAGGCGGGGTCGACCGGTGTCGTCCGCTGGGGTCGGCCTAAAGCAACGCCCCTCGCCCAGGCGGCGAGGCTGGGACTAGGCGAGGCGGCCCCGGATCATTCCATGCTGGCTCGCCGGAGTGCCCGCCGGACCGAAGCCATTTCAGACCTCCCGAACCGAGCAACACTGAACCGATACTCGCGTTGTAGAGCCGATCGCGCTTGATTGGAATTGCTTGCGACTTCAGCAGCTGCGTGAAGATGCTGGCACGAGCAAGCTAGAGCGCTTCCGCTGAGGCTGGAAGCGTTCCAGCAAACGTTCAGGGCCGAAGAGGGATGGATCAAATGAGCACGGGAGTGCGTTCTCGCCGCCTCACCATCCGGCACTTTCAGAAAGGGCGCGGGCCGTTTGTGTGCCTCACCGCCTACACGGCGTCGATCGCACGGCTGCTCGACCCTCATGTCGACCTACTCTTAGTAGGCGATTCCCTGGGCATGGTGATTTATGGACTGGAAAGCACCCTGCCAGTAACATTGGATATGATGATCGCGCACGGGCAGGCCGTGATGCGGGGCGCACATCGGGCCTGCGTGATTATCGATCTGCCGTTTGGGAGTTACCAAGAGTCTCCCGGGCAGGCGTTCCGCGCTGCTTCCCGGGTCCTGGCCGCGACCGGCGCAGCCGGGGTGAAACTTGAGGGCGGGACCGAGATGGCTGAGACGATCGGGTTCCTTACCCGGCGCGGGGTGCCGGTATGCGGCCATATCGGGCTGATGCCGCAATCAGTGCACGCGGCTGGCCTTCGGGCGCAAGGACGGACCGAGAAGGAGGCAGCGCGGATTTCGGCCGACGCACACGCGGTGGCTGAGGCTGGGGCATTCGCCATTGTGATCGAGGGCACGTATGAAGCATTGGCGCGACAAATTACCGAGGCGGTACCGGTTCCCACGATAGGCATTGGCGCCTCCCCAGCGTGCGATGGGCAAATCTTGGTGACCGACGATCTTCTCGGACTGTTTGCGGAGTTCACCCCCAGCTTTGTAAAGCGCTATGCCGAGCTTGGCAGCGCAGTCTCGCAGGCAGTCGCGGCATATGCTGAGGATGTGCGGGATCGGCGGTTTCCCGGGCCGGAACATTGTTTCGGCGTTGGGTCGGGTTTTCGGTCTGACTGACTGGGACTGGAGGTCCGGGCGGGAATCGAACCCACATTCGCGGATTTGCAGTCCGCTGCATCACCACTCTGCCACCGGACCTGAGCAAACGGTTAAGCTCTAGGAACACTGGGGACGACAAAGGCAGCTTCGCAACGCTTGCAGGCCCTTAGCTCTCTTAGCAGGGTCATTAGACTTTATCCAGTCTGCTCACCCGGCCTGCGGGCCGATGCCGCTCAACCAGACGCTACGCAACGAGAAACAGGCACCCTCGCCCTCGAAAGGCGGCGGGAATAGCCGCAAGACCTGGGAAGACTTTGGCCGTACCCGACTATTCGCGCATGGGTTGCTAGCGGTCAAAGCTTAGCCGGCTTCGCGGGCTTTCTAGACGCTTTTAAACGCATCGGCCTAAAGCCTTGTTGTCCCACCGCCCTCAGTTGAAGCTTTCCCGAAGTCGGTTGGCTGGTCTCGGTTCTTGGCAAGTTCAACGCCAATTCGCGCGATTTCCTGTTGCAGGCTCTCTGGTTTGGCCCCGTTCTGAATCAATGTCCGATGTGCGGTCATAACCGCCACAAGGTCCGTGGTCCCGAACGAACAATGTCGGTGCATGCCTGTGCTCCTACCAGTAACGGTGGAACCTGATTCGATTGGGCTTCTCAGTATGCCGCTTTGCTAGAGCAGATCGCGCTTGACTGGAAACGCTTGCGGTTCCAGGAGCGCGTGAAGATGCTCGCAAAACAACGCTAGAGCGCTTACAGTCAGCATGGAAGCGCTCTAGCCGGCTTGTCCCGCCAGCTAAGCAAAGCCGCCTGCCGGTCTGGCTCGCTTTTGATGTGGCACGACCTTCGCTTATTGCTGCGAAGTTCACAGGCCATCTGTGATC
The DNA here is from genome assembly GCA_019237355.1 of Acetobacteraceae bacterium. Lineage (GTDB taxonomy): Bacteria > Pseudomonadota > Alphaproteobacteria > Acetobacterales > Acetobacteraceae > JAFAHH01. The sequence continues at coordinate 3,568 of JAFAHH010000021.1, forward strand.
CTCCCTTCTGTGCAGCGCCGCGTCGACATACCATCGCTTGCCGAACTTTGATACTCAGCCGGCCACAAACATTTGTGGCTGTTTTGTGAAAGGTGAAGTGGCACGTCAAAGCGCTTAAACAATTGTAGAGGGCGTACCTTGTGGAGTCGCAACTTAACGCTGTCTACCTCGGACAAGTAAGTTGCCTTGAGCTAGTTAAAGAGACGTTGGTCACCCGACGTGATCGACGACCTCCTGGCTCGCCGGCTCTACAATCGCCCCCAAATTGAGACTCCTCCCGCCCAACTAGGCCGATCCAGTGGGGCACGCCCGCGAGCGCCGTCCCGCTGCGCCGGGCAGTTCGCCCATCGAGCCCGCCGGTCGTCGACAGAACCAGGAGATGGTGGCGCACTCCCACCCGGCCATCCGGGCGGTGGCAGCCGAGAAAACCGCAGGCCATGGTCATACCGCGAAGGACCTCGCCCTATTCGATAGCCGCGGCCGCCGACCCGGAACGCACCTCGATACCGAGCTTATCCTCGAGAATGCGCATCAGCGCCGCCGTATCCCGTTCGCCGAAGCCCGCCGCGATTGCCTGTTCGAGCGTTTCTTGCGCCGCCCGGCCAACGCGGGCCTCAAACCCGAGCGCTTGCGCCAATTGCACCGCCAACCGCACATCTTTGGCCGCAAGCCTCACCATGAAGCCAGGTGTATCGTCCCCAATGAATGCTTTTTTCGGCATCGCCACCGCGAGCTGGTTGTTCCAAGCCATCGTGGTGCGCATGACTTTGAGCATGAGGTCGAGGGTCAGGCCGGACTTGATGCCGATCGCCAATGCCTCGGTACTCGCCGCCATGATCGTGGTAGCGAGGAGGTTATTCGTGATCTTTATCGCGTGCCCCATCCCGGGACCACCGCAGTAAAAGGTTTCGTTGCCGATGCAATCGAGCACCGGCTTGACCCGCTCGATGATTTCAGGTTCGCCGCCCACCATGAGGGTCAGGGTGCCGGTGACAGCGTGCTCCGAGGTCTTGCCGACCGGCGAATCGACCATGTGCATGCCCCGCCGCCGCAGCTCAGCGCCGATGCGCTGCGAGGTTTGCGGGTCGATCGTGCTCATATCGATGACCACGCCGCCGGGTCGTAGCCCTTCGGCGATGCCGCCTGGGCCAAGCACGACTTGTTCGACATGGGCCGGCTCCGGCAACATGGTCACCACCACGTCGCTGGCTTCGCCCACGTCACGCGGCCGGGTAGCCGTGCGCGCACCAGCCTGGCTCAGCTTCGCCATTGCCTCCGGGCTTAGGTCGTAGACCGTGAGAGGATGGCCACCCTTCAGGATGTTGAGCGCCATCGGCCCGCCCATCACCCCGAGCCCGATAAAGCCGACTGTAAGCACCGTTCCTCCGCTAAGCAGCTCAGGCCCGCTCGGCCCAGTGATCCATTTCCCAAACCGGCAGCCCGCGAAGATCGGTTACATCGGTGCGCGTGAATTCGGACGCCGGCGGTTTCGACCCCATGCGCTCGTAGGCCTGCTTGATCAGCGGCGCCGTGCGCGTGAAGGCGGCTTTGACCTGCTCCCAGGTCAGCGGCTGCTCGATGATCCGGCTGTCGACCAAGAATTTCGAAACTTCAAGCACCGCGCGCGCGTCGTTTTCCGTAGGCCAGGCCCAGCCCCGGATGTAGAGCACGTCGTCGTTGATCACCTTGGCGCCCTGCTCCGGATTGAGGTTCCAATATTGCCTTACGAGCTGGGATACCGGACCCGGTTGCATTGCCTTCAAGGCCGCGACCGCTTCTTCCTGCGCGATCAGGAACGCCAGCACTGCTTTCGGCTGCTGTTCAATCAGGGCATTGCTTACCACCCAGAAGGACCGGTGCAGATAGTAACCATCGGGAAAGAACTGCGATTTCTTTACCGACGGCAACATGATGCCGCCGCCCTTGCCAAGCGGGCCGTCGTAATAGGCTTCCGTATAGCCGAACGAATTCATGATCCCGACGGTGCCGGTGCTTTCGGCGGCGAGGAAGGCGGGATAGATCGCGATCGCCGCATCCATGCCGGTCGGTACCTGCGCGGCCATCCCAAGCGTCGGCGTGTTGACGATACGGATGTTGGAAGCCCGCGGGTCCGCGCTTCCGAGCTCGAATCGCAGCATTTGCGTCAGCGCGTTGTACGGGTCGCCGCCGAGCAATGCTCCGACCGTCTTGCCGCGCAGGTCTTGGATTGTATGAACCGGTGAGCCGCGCCTCGTGGCGAGCACAAACCGCAGATGACCCTCCCCTACGACCATAAGGCTGATCGGCAATTCCTGCGAGATCGCGCGAATGATGGGGGTATTGCCCCACATTCCCATATCGAGATTGCCACCCACGATGGCCTCGACCATGGGCATCGCCGTTGGATATTCGCGCCAATCGACCGTCAGGTCGTAGCCGAACTCGGCCGCGCGCTTCTCGAACCGCTTGTTGCCCGTAATCAGACCAACCTTGCCCTCGAGCGAGAACAGCTTTTCCGGCGCCAGGTGCTCGAACATGAGCCACTCCTTCGCGGTTACGGCTTACGGCCGCGGCGGCCAGGTGCGGTATTGGTCGAGAGCAGCGAGGTCAGGGTTGACGCCTAGGCCTGGCGTTTGCGGCACCGGCACCCGTCCCTCATGCACCGGCAGTAGGCAACCTATGATCAGCTCGCGCCCGGCGTTCGGATGACAATCGAATTCGAGCAGGCCATCGCCGCCGGCAGCGGCTAACAGGTGTAAGGATGCCAGCAGCGCGATTCCGCCGCCGAAAACGTGCGGGCAAAACCACTTGCCGGCGGCCACCGTCGCCCGTGCAATTGCAAGGTTGCCGGAAAAACCGCCCCATTTGGTTATGTCCGGCTGCAGCACGTGGAGGATGTTATCGGTCACAGCGGCTTCGAGTTGCGCATCCCGCAGGTTCTCACCCCCAGCGAGGCGAATGGGCGAAGCGGCGGCTAAGTTTCGCCAATTGGCGATGGGCGCATCGACCCGCAGCGGCTCTTCCAGCCATTGCAGATCGAGCGGCGCCGCCGCCCGGCTTATCGCCAGCGCTTGCTCAAGAGTAAGGATTTGATTGGCATCCGCCGTCAGCACCGCCTTATTACCCAAGGCTTCGCGCATGGCTTTCAGGTTTCTGAGGTCGAGCTCTTGGCCAAAACCAATTTTCAACTTGAACGCACGGTGGCCTTCCGCCTGGCGGGCAGCGGCAAAGCGCTCCGGCGCATCCGGATTGATTCCCGTGGCGTAGACGGGGACGGTTTCGGCCGCGTCGGCGCCGAGCATACGATAAAGGGGTAGCCCTTGCTTGCGCGCAGCGAGGTCCCAGAACGCGATGTCGATCCCCGCGATCGCCTGCGCAACCGGGCCGACTTCGCCCGTTTGCAGCACCAGGACTTCGAGCTCCGCGGTGATGGCGCGGAACGCTTCGGATGGCGAGGCAAAGCTACGGCCGCGTAGCCGCTCACCGATATCCGCAGCCAGCCGCGCGCGATGTTCGGCGCCGACCGCGGGCCAGTTGCACCAGGCCTCGCCCCACCCTGCCGCTCCATCCTCGTCGACGATCCGAACCAGAACAAACGGCCGGTCGCGAAACGTGCCGAATGCCACCTTGATCGGTGCTGCGATGGGGACACGGTACGCGAAGGCTTCAATCGCCGCTGGCTTGATCGGGCCCATGCTCATTGCCTTTCGCGCGGGGTCAACACAAATCGCGGCTCGGGAAGGCCCCGCACCCCCACATCGACCGCCAGCAACGCGCCAGCAAGCGGTTGCGCCGCGCGTTCTGCCTCGGTCATGTCCTGGCTCGTCGTGGTCACATACAGAATATCGAGACTGGGACCGCCGAAGGCGCAGCAGGTTGGACGCGGCACCGGTACGGGTACGCTACGATCAATATGCCCGTCCGGCGCATAGCGAACTACCCGGCCAGCGTTGAATTCCGCATTCCAGAGGTAACCTTCCGCATCGACTGCCGACCCATCAGGGAAGCCGGGCGGCTCGGTGGTGGCGAACACTCGTTTCGCACCCAACTCCCCAGAACCCGAATCGAATTCGTAAGCGAATATCTTGTGGCGCAGCGAGTCCGCGAAATACATGGTCCGTCCGTCCGGACTCCAGGCGAGGCTATTGGGAATCTGGATTTCCGAAAGCACGCGCGTCAGTTCACCGCGCCAATCCAGCCGGTAAAGCACGCCTTCCGGGGCACGGGTGATGTTGTGCATCGTTCCAACCCAGAACCGTCCTTCGCGGTCGCACCGCCCATCATTGAAACGGTGGCCCGGCATGCGCGGCGGTTTCGCAATCGGCGTCAGGCCAGAGGTGGGGTCATAGAGGCAGATGCTATCGGGAAGGGCCACGAGCAGCCGTCCGTCCTCAGCAAAGGCAATCGACCCCACGAGGTCGGGCATGCTCCAGGTCTCGATCCGGTCATTCGGGTAGCTGAGCCGGCGAATCGCGGGCCGGCGGATATCGACCCAGTAGAGCGCCTGCTCCTGTTCGTTCCAGATCGGAGTCTCGCCGAGGATGTCGGTTTCATCGCCGACCCGGATCTGCGAAGTCATCGCTACCCCAAACATTGCATCGCGGTAGAGGCGTCTTTGAGTCGAGAGGGGCTCTTTGTGGCCGCTGCGGCCATGCCCGATAAGCTTCCCGCGTTTAGATTGACACTTCATCGCGGTGAGACCAACTGCCTCACCGGGAGCCCGCCCGTCCTCAACAACCACGACCCAGCTTTTTCTCCCGTCTCATGACGGACGCCGGGCTTGGTGGAAGCCGCGCCTTGCCAAATCTCGTAATGGAAATGAAGCCAACACTCGGTCGTCCAAATGCCGGCAAGGAAGAAATCCGCGCAGGAATCTCCTCAAGAGGATGCGGGGCGGGGTGTATCCCCAAACAGTGGGCCTCCCAGCATCACGGGAGCTGTATTCTGGGCGTTAATGGATCGGTGGCACGTTCCGGATGAAGCAGCTTTGCGCCTGATTGCTGGACCGCCTCTGACGAGCAAGGGTAAAAGGCCCCGCTTTCGGTTGACGGGCGAGCAGGTTGAGAGATTCGCGTTGTTGAGCGAGATCGACAGGCACGCGGCCGATATGTTCGGGGAAGCAGGCATTTGGTTAACCCGGTCCAATCGGGCGCCGCCATTCTCTGGCCGCACCCCTTTGGAGCACATGCTGCATAATGGCCGGGCGGGGATTGCCGACGTGCTCCGTTTCCTCGAGCTTCAGAGCTTTAGGAAATCGCTGGAGAGGATTGGGTGATGCGCGCTGGGAAAACGGGGGGGTCAAAGGCGGATACTCGCTAGCCCAGCAGGCCACACCTTCAATGCTCCCGGCCGGCTAAGCTCTTCCGGGATCCTGTAAAAAAAATTCGCCCTGGAGTGAACCGGTTCACAGCCAGCCAATCATCATCGACCGAAATTCGGGCCTGTGACGCCAACAGGACCCTCCAAAAGAGAGAGAGAACCAAAAGGGCTTGGCTGGCGACGTGGAAAACAAAAGGGGACAAAGTCATGCTTCACAAAATATGGAGCCCTGGGGCCCGCTTGGCTCTTATTTCGTGGTTCTGCACCACACTAACCCTTGGCGTAGGCGCCGGAGCGATTACCGCTTTTCTAGCGAGTTCTTCGAACTCCACAGCTCTCGCAGCCTTATTGCTTCTCTTCCACTTGGCGTCGTGGGGCTTGTGACATACACGTAGTGAGTGTCATGACGCTAGTCGCCCTTAGTCCGGGGCGCTTGGTTCCGTAGGCGACCCAATTCGCATCTGCAGGTCAGCCACCCGGCTCCGGAGAGGGCAAGATAGAAGGGGCGAATTTTCCCGCAACAGATTATATGAACAACGAGCTTACTTTCTCGCAGTAACGACGAATAGCCGAGCTTCGGACAGACTGTTGTTTGTGGCGCCGTTCCAAGAGTTTTGAACGCTGGCGCTGTGACAGTATGCGACCCTCCGACTAATCTAAGCACTGGAGCTCATTTCGGGTCTAATTCTCCATGCTTGCTGTATCTGTAATCGTCCCAGCGTACAATGCGAAAGACACCATTGCCGCCGCTATCGAGTCTGTACAGGCGCAGACCTTGCGTGATGATATCGAAATCCTGATCATCGATGATGCTTCTGCCGATGAGACCGCGGCAGTTGTGACCCGCTGTATGGAGCGAGATCCACGCGTGCAGCTGTTGCGCCATGATAAAAATCTTGGCCCAGGAGCGGCCCGCAATCGGGGTATTATGGCAGCACGGGGAGAATGGATCGCTCTGCTGGATGCCGACGACCGGTTTCACCCGGAGCGGCTGGAGAGGCTCATAGCGCTTGGCGTATCGACCAAGGCTGATATGGTGGCGGACAACCTGCTCCTGCTTGAGGCCGGCAGCGTGCCGGGCCGCACAATGATGTTTCCGCCCGGGTGGATTGCTGAGGGCATGCTGCTTGATGCCGTCAAATTTGTTGAGGGCAACATCGGACGACGAGGGCAGCAACGGCTGGCTTACGGCTTCCTCAAGCCCATAATCCGGCGTGCATTCATTGCTGATCACGGCGTGCATTATGAATCGACGCGTTTCGCCGAGGATTACGCGTTCTATCTTCGATGTCTGATCAGTGGCGCCCGCTGGGTCATAACCTCGGAAGCTATGTACGAGTATACGATGAGGCCGGAGTCCCTCACCGTCGCCGCCTCGGAGGACGATCTGGTCCTGCTCAGTGAGAGTGACACCAAACTGCTCATGATCGCGGCCGCCACCGATCAAGCTCGCTTGGCGAGCGAAATTGAGCGTCATAAGCGATCGGTCGAGCTTACGCTTTCTTGGGTGAGCTTCGTGCGGGCGCTTAAAACCAGAAACGCGAGCCGGGCTGTGACTACTCTGTTGAGGGATGCTGATAGCTTTGAGCATATTTTAAGCGAAGGATTACGCGCGTTGCCGCGGGCTCTAGCCAAAATTAGCCGCAATAGGTGATTGGGGCCGCGAACCGCCGCCGCGCCGGCGAGAAGCGCTTAAAACCGTGTGCGCCAGATCGCACCGCTCCCACTTCGGGCGCCTCACTAGCACTGGCGTTGCGAGCCAGCTGCTAGACTGCGATATTGTGGCTGGTCGCCCCCTTGGTCGCTACGTGTCAGGGCTTGACCCCGCAACCCGCCCGGCGGATAGGGCGGGCCATGCGCATCTTCTCTGGCATTCAACCTTCCGGCATTCCCACCCTCGGCAATTACCTCGGTGCGATCCGCAATTGGGTCGCCCTGCAGGAAGGCAATGAATGCCTATGGTGCATTGTCGATCTGCACGCCATTACCGTTTGGCAGGACCCGAAGCTCCTGCCGCAGCAAATCCGAGAGATGGCGGCGACCTTGCTCGCCTGCGGCATCGATCCCGGCCGCCACATTCTCTTTGTGCAGTCGGCGGTGCGCGGCCATGCCCAGCTTGCCTGGATTTTCAACTGCATAGCCAGGCTCGGATGGCTCAACCGGATGACCCAGTTCAAGGACAAGGCGGGCAAGGACCGGGAGGCAGCGTCGACCGGGCTTTACGTGTACCCCAATCTGATGGCCGCCGATATCCACGCCTATCATGCCATGGGCGTGCCGGTCGGCGATGACCAGCGCCAACACCTAGAACTTGCGAACGACATCGGGGAGAAATTCAACCACGATTACGGCGTGGAGTTCTTCCCGCGGATCGAGCCGCTGATCTTGGGCCCGGCGGCCCGCGTGATGAGTCTGCGCGACGGCGCGAAGAAAATGTCGAAATCCGATCCGTCCGATCAAAGCCGCATCAACCTCAATGACGACCCGGACACGATTGCCCTCAAGATCCGCCGGGCGCGCACCGATCCTGAACCGCTGCCGAGCGAGCCCGAAGGCCTCGAGGGCCGCCCCGAAGCGCGCAACCTCGTCGGCATTTATGCGGCTCTGGCCGGGTCGGATGTGCCGGGGGTGCTGCGCGAGCATGGCGGCAAGGGATTCAGCGCGTTCAAGGAGGTCTTGGCCACTCTTATGATAGAAATCCTATCGCCCATTGCCGCCGAGACCCGGCGGACGCTGGCGGACCCAGCCTCCCTGGATGTGCTTTTGCGCGACGGCGCAGCCCGGGCGCGGGCGATCGCGGACCCGATTGTCCGCGAGGTCGAGCGTTTGGTGGGATTATTCCCGGCTTGAGGGCCCGTGCCCAACCCCCATTGGATTGTCGACACCGGCCGGCTCGTGCTTACGCCGGTCCAAGCTGCCGACCTGCCCGAGCTGCAAGCGATCAAAGCCGATCCTCGCGTCTTTGCACTGATGCATGGCGGTGTCCGCAGCCCGGTCCGGACCGCGCAGGAGTTGGCTGACGATATCGCCGCTTGGGCGGCAAATGGCTTCGGCATGTGGATCGTCCGAACCCGCATCAGCCAGGAGATGCGGGGGCTTACGGGACTCATGGAACGCCCAGACGGGCGAGGCATCGCACTCCGCTTCGCATTCTGGCCGGAGGCGCAGCGCCGGGGGCTAGCGCGGGAGGCGGCGGGCGCCGCGCTTCGGTTTGGGCATGAGCGGGCCCAGCTGTATCGAATCGTGGCCGCAGCCCGGGAAAGCAACATTGCATCCCGGACGGTGCTCGGCAGCATCGGAATGTGGCCCTGTAGCAGATTCGTTCAGAACGGGCACGAGATGCTTTTGTATGAAAGTACGCGTGAAGCGAATCTGACACAACGATAAAGCAGATCGCGATGCTGTGGAATAACCCAAGGCGATCGACATCACCGGAGGCCCATCGCGCCCGGCGGTGAAGGAGTGCTCGAAGAAAAGCTAGAGCGGTCTCCTATATGGAAACGGCGCGAGGGCGCTAGAGCAGATCGCGATCAGGTGGAATCGCCGAAGGCGATCCACATCGCGTGAATCTGCTCGCAAAACAAATCTAGATCGGTTCCACTCGAAAACCGCTCTAGCAGTCTGCTGAAAAAGAAGGCCAGGGCTCTGCCCTGGACCCGCTGGGGCCGAAAGGCCCCAGGCCCCACCCACTAAGTGATTGGATTGCAAAGGCTCTTCCTTTGCTCGGGTCCAGGGGCAAAGCCCCTAGCCTTCTGTCGATGCTTGCGAATGACCGACTTCAGCGTTTTTCCGCAGCCTGCTAGAGCCGGATGACGTAAGGGTTTTCCAGCTCATGTACGAAGTTACCCTCGAATTGAATACGACAGACTCCGTTGGATCGGAGATGTCGAGGACGGCCTTGACGAGGCGCTTTTCGAAGGAGCCCACTACGGAGCACTGGAATGCGGGCTCAAGGACGAAGACATTAACGTTTCGGCTGGACATCTTTACAAGCTGGGTTGTCTGGTC
>JAFAHH010000023.1 GCA_019237355.1 Acetobacteraceae bacterium
GATCAACAGGCGCGACGGCAGCGGCCTCGGCACCGTGACTTCGATCGCGGAGGATAGTGAGGGGAATATCTGGGCAGTGGCGAATCCGGAGAGGACGCTGTTCCGCATTCGCGATTTGCGGGTGGAGGAGGAACTGAGGGCTCCGTCGATCACGACGACTCCGCGGCTGGTGGCGCCGGACCCGACGGGCGGAATCTGGCTGGGATCGCTGGGCAGCTTCGGCCATTACCGCAACGGCAGACTGGAGCCTGTGGCGAAAATCAACTTGCGGAACCTGTTTCCGGAGGCGGATGGATCACTCTGGGCTGCGTCGAACGGTGGACTTGTGCGCTGGAAGGATGGCCGAACGGGAACCCTCACGACTAAGAACGGCCTGCCCTGCGACGTGATTTACACGGCGCTGCGTGACAATAACGGGAAGTTATGGCTTTACGCGGCGTGCGGACTGATCGGGATTGCAGATGACGAACTTCGACGCTGGTGGGAGAAGCCCGATCGTATAGTTCGGTTCGAGGTACTCGGCGCCGTGGATGGGGCGACTCCGGGTTCGAGCGTTTACCAGCCGGCATCCGCAAAGTCACCCGACGGGAGGCTCTGGTTTGTAAATAACTCGGTGGTTCAGATGCTCGACCCGAAGCCGCTGAGCGGCGCATCGCCCGCTCCGCCGGTTTACATCGAGAAGGTACTCGCGGAACAACAGGATTACGGCGCCAGCGGGACCGTGAAGTTGCCCCCGAAGACTCGCGATCTGGAAATCAGTTATACAGCTCTGAATTATTCGATGCCGGAGAGGGTGCGCTTTCGCTATAGGTTGCATGGCCGCGATCCGGACTGGCAGAATGCGGGGGCGAGACGCGAGGCCTTCTACAGCGATCTGCCCCCGGGCGATTATCAATTCGAGGTCACCGCCGCAAATGGTGACGGGGTGTGGAATTCGGCCGCCGCCACGATTCAGCTATCAGTCTTGCCGGCGTTCTACCAGACCCGGTGGTTTGAGGCTGCCTGCGTGGCCGGACTGCTGGCTCTGATGTGGGCTATGTACCGGTTCCGCATCCGCCAGATTCAGCGGGAACGCGGCAAGCTTCTGGACGCGATCGATACCATCCCCGCGTTTGTCTGGAGCGCTGAGCCCGATGGCTCAGTCGATTTCATCAATGAGCGGTTGCTCGAATTCAGCGGATTTTCTGCGCGCGAGGTGCTCGGATCCGGATGGGAAAAGGCGATTCACCCTGAAGACCGCAACCGTTTCGTGGATGCCTGGCGTGCGGCCCTCAAGTCGGGGAGGCCGATGGAAGCCGAAGCCCGGTTGCACAGAAGCGATGGCCAGTATCGATGGCTCTGGTTCCGCAATGTTGCGGCGCGCGATCGGCAGGGGAAGATCGTCAAGTGGTACGGGACCGGTACGGACATCGAAGACCTGAAGCGGGCCGAGCAGGAACGGGAAAGGCTGCGGCAGCTTGAGGCGGATCTGGCTCATACCAACCGCGTCAGCATGATGGGTGAATTGAGCGCCTCGATTGCGCATGAGGTGAATCAACCGCTGTCGGGAATCGTGAGTAATGGCGGTGCGTGCCTGCGATTCCTTTCGAGGGAAGAGCCCGACCTCGATGAGGTCCGAGACGCTGTCGGCGATATCGTCCGCGACGGGAAAAGGGCCGGCGAGGTGATTGCACGAATCCGGGCGCTCACCAGGCGGACTTCCCCGCCGGTCGAGAGGCTGGATCTGAATGAGACCGTCCGCGAGGTGCTGGCGATCATCGGGGCCGAAGCGCTGAGAAAGCGCGTGTCGATTCAGACCCGCTTAGCGGAGGGGCTCCCGCCGGTTTCCGCGGATCGCGTGCAGATCCAGCAGGTGCTGCTCAATCTGATCATGAATGGTATGGACGCGATGAGCGCCGTAGAGCAAACGGCGCGCAGGCTCACCATCGTCACCCGAGCCCCCGAGCCGGATGTGGTTCAGGTCACGGTGGAAGACTCGGGGACAGGACTGGCCCCACAAATCCTGACGCGAATCTTCGAACCGTTTTACACCACTAAATCCAGCGGCATGGGCATGGGACTTTCCATCTGCCGTTC
>JAFAHH010000734.1 GCA_019237355.1 Acetobacteraceae bacterium
CTCGTAACGGCCGGCGCCGATCAGCCCCTCGACATCGGCGTCCATCAGCAACTGCAGCACCGCCTCCGCCACGGTTCGCAGAAAATCGCCCTCGCCCACCTTCTCCAGCAGCTCGATTAGAGCCAATTTCTCGTCGGCCATCGGTCCCCTCTCGGTTCAGGTTGAAGTCTTGCAACTCCACCTTTAGCCGATCGGCCCGACGGCCACCTCCGACGACACCGCCGATCCACACCGGGATCAGCACTGAATCTCCACCACGTGCGTGGACGCAAACAATCGCGCGGCGCTGCCGTCGCTGGCTATGCGATCCATACTCAGCTCCCACGGGCTGCTGATTGAATCTTCAAACTGGCCTAGCCAGCCGATTCGCGCCTAAGGTTATTTTCGTGACTCAGTAAGAGTAGGCTTCAGCGGTGTTTGGGTGTCCCACGTGGAGGGACGCCGGTGCTTATATGACACGGGTCCGACGCCTGCCGCGGCTTTGAATTCAGAAACATAACTTAGACTAGGGCTAGAGCAGATCGCGATCAGCTGGAATCGCCGAAGGCGATCCCCATCGCGTGAATCTGCTCGCATGACAAATCTAGTACCCCGGTGCTTGCGAATCGTGAACCGAGTCCGCCTCGAGCCGTCGCGCTCTAAGGGCGAGAGAGGCCGAGTGCTTGCAACGTTGCGGGATCCAAGGAGGGATTCAAACCCGGCGGTCGGGGAACATCGAAGCCCATCACGTCATCATAGCCCCACAACGCCCACCCGGTCTGTTCGCGCTCGCTGGCGCGCCGTACAGCAGAAAGCCAGGCGAGCCGGGCGGGCCCATTGAGGGCACGGCTGGCGCCAAACTCGTCCATTAGCACAGTAACGTGATTTCGCCGCCCCCATTCGGCCGCCTGCGCCAAGGGCGCCTCAAGGCGGGCCGCGTCCCAATGTTGGGAGCAGTAAAATGCGGCAATCGCTGCGGTACGCGAGTCCGTATCATCCAACTTGCAAGACTGCTCATCCACCGGGAACGGAAGCCGGCCGAGAGCGGCCCGGTCCAGCCCCGGCATATACGCCGCGAGCGATGTGAGCTCCGCCGGTTCGTAGAAATGAAAGCTATACACAACGTTGCGGTCCGGAACTGGATCGAGCGCCAGCAGCCCGTCCACGCTGCCCCAGTCATTGCCGGTTAGCACGACGGTATTAGCCGGCAGCTCCGCCCGGATCACGGCCAGCACTTCGCGCTGCAACTCGGCCCAGCGCCGCGCATCCCGTGCAAAGACCGGCTCGTTGACGATTTCCGGGAAAGTAAGCCGCGGATCGGTTTGCCGCAGCACAACTGCGAGCTCGTGCCAGGCCCGTATGAGCGCACGCCGGTCAGCCTCTTCGTGCTCCAGCCGCCAGGCCACTGAATGGGGGACGACAATTACGCCAAACCCGCGACGCTGCAATCGCCGGATCCCGTCCTGCAACGCCGGCAAAATATCTTGCGCTTGCAACAACTCGGGCTGAATGGGCAGACGTACGAAGGTGAACCCCGCGCGCTTCAAATCATCAATCGCTCGATCGCTCATATACGAGCGCAGGGATTTTCCATCGATGCGCGCCGGAAAGCGGAACCAGTTCGTGATGTTGATCCCGCGTGCGAGCACATCGAGCCGCTCCTTTGGCGGCCCTCCCAGCGCATCAGCCGACGCCGAGACCACGCCGGCAGAGCCGCGCAGCCCCGGAGCTTCCGCCGCATTTATCCTTTCCGTTGCAAAGATATAGAGCAACCAGCCCGCCGCCAGCGCGAGGATGAGCCAAAGAACCCGAATCATTGCGGGCCCGGCGCATGCGGCTGGCTTCGGATATATCGTTCCACCCAATACAATGGGCGATTTTTGGTCTCATTGAATATCCGGCCCAAATACTCCCCGATGACGCCGAGCGTAATCAATTGAACCCCGCCCAAGAAGAGAACGACCGTCATCAAGCTCGGGTAGCCGGCCACCGGATTGCCGAAAATCAGAGTCTTTATGATCACCTCGGCGGCGTACAACGCAGCGCATGCCGCAACGAATAGGCCGAGATAGGTGGCAATCTTAAGCGGGACGAGCGTGAATCCGGTAACCCCCTCGATCGCCAAATTCCAGAGCCGCCAATAAGACCATTTCGAACCGCCACTCTGGCGCGCGGCGCGATCGTACAAAACGGCTTTGGCCGGATAGCCGACCCAGGCGAACAGACCTTTCATAAACCGATGGTGCTCGCGCATCTGCAACACCGCATCGACCACGCGGCGACTCATCAGGCGAAAATCTCCAGTATCCGCTGGAATCGGCGCCCGGCCAACATATTGCATGAGCGTGTAAAATCCCCGCGCGCTGGCCCGCTTGAGCCAGCTCTCGCCCTCGCGCTCGCGCCGCTGGGCATAGGCGATGTCGTACCCCTCGCGCCAGGCCGCCACCAGTTCCGGAATCAGCTCCGGCGGGTCCTGGAGATCCGCGTCGATCACGATCACTGCATCGCCGCGCGCGTGGTCCAACCCGGCCGTGGTCGCGATCTCCTTTCCGAAGTTCCGCGAAAGATTCACGATGGCGAATCGGGGGTCGCCGCGCCGGAGGGCTTGCAGGATGGCAAGCGTGGCATCGCGGCTGCCATCATTGACGTAAACCGCTTCCCAATCTCCGAGCCGTTCCATCACGGCCGAGAGACGTTCATGGAAGGCGCGGATCACCGGCTCTTCATTGAAGACTGGCACGACGACCGAGAAGGTGGGGGCCGGGCTTACCGTAGGGGCGAATATAGGCTGCGTCAGGGTGTCGAGCATTGATGCGACATACTACTGCAGGGACTTTCAACCAATACGTGAATTTTGCTGGAATTGCAACCGCAGAGCGACTAGCTTTCGCCCATGCTAACGTGTGCTGGAAGGTCGGCGACATGGGTCGTGCTGGTCGCTGCTGCGGCTGTGCTGGTCGCTGCTGCTTGCCTGCGCGGCTTGGAGTACGACGAGACTTATTCGTTGCTGCTCACCGCCGGCACGGCTAGGCCCGCCTGGCCGCGAGGGGTGTTCCAAGCGGGAGCCGTCGCCAACGCATTTACCGGGCACGCCGCCTGGGCCGGGTTAGCCCGGGACCTGCGCGCAACCGATGTGCATCCGCCACTCTATTTCTGGACCCTTACAGTCTGGCGCGATATCGCCGGCCCTGGGTTGGTGACTGCCCGGCTCCTCTCTGTCGTATACAGCGTGGCCGGTCTGATTTGCCTGGCCCAAATTGGCCGCCGTGCAGGCATCCCGCCGGTCTGGGCCGTGGCCTTTGCCGCCGGTTGCTACGGCTTCGCCTACACGGGTTCGATTGCGCGAGGGTTTGCGCTGGCCCAGCTTCTGCTGCTTGGTGGCGTCCTGCTCGCCATCGGGGCGCGCGGCGCCCTTCGCGGCTTCGCAGCCGGGCTGGTACTCGGCGCAGCAACCTTTGCGAATTATCTCGCCGCCTTTGTGGGCCTTGCCGCGCTCGGGTGGATGTTGCGCACACGCATACGAAGTGGCCTCTGCGCGGCGGCCGGGTTCGCTTCGTTCCTTCCGGCCGACCTCTGGTTCTTTCTGGCGCAGCGAGCCAGCCGTTCCGGCCAGTTCCCGCCCTTTCATTGGCTCCCGAGCCTAGCGCGGCTTGCCCGATATTCCGCGGCCACCCTGTTCGGCGGCTTGCCGCTTTATTGCGGGGCGGCAGCCCCGATGGTTTCAGCCATTTTAGGAGGCTTCTGCCTGGTCTTGGCCGGACTTGTGGCTTGGCGGCGTAAGAAGATCCCCCATTTCGGCCTGTTTGCTGGGTCCGCTGCCGCGCCGTCCCTGGGCCTACTTGCCCTTGGCCTTCTGTTCAACACGACCCCGATCGAGTTGCGCTACCTTGCATTTGGCGCACCTTTTCTGGCGCTTCTCCTCGCCGGCGCGATAGCGTCCCTTCGCCCCACCGTTGGCCGGTCGGCGGCTCTCGCTGTGCTTTCGCTACAAGCCCTGGCCCTGGCCGGGCTGCTTACCCGGCCCGAAACGATGCAACCGCAGCAGCAAGCCGTAGGGGAGGCAGCCGCGGTCGCTCAAGGAGGACTGGTCTTGCTTCCTCGCGGTAACGACGGCGTAGGCGTCGCCGGCGCCTTCATCGCCCAGTCGCCACCGTCCCTTCGCATCCTTATCGTGGATAAAGCGTTGAGCGCCGCCCAGCTCCTCGCGCAAACACGTGCGGAAAGGCGCGTTGTGATCGCCCTCCTCGGGCTTGACGCCGAAAGCCGAGCCACCCTCCCGGTCGTGGGCGGAGCGTTCGCAACCGACCAGTGCTGGCGTTGGGCGGAGGCGACGCGCAATATCATCGCCTATGACCGCGTATGCGAGGACTGACCATGTTCTTCGACGGGTTTACGCTCACCACCATCGAAGTGCCCGGCGGCAGTATCCGGCTGCGGCATGGCGGCTCTGGGCCCCCTCTTCTGCTTCTGCACGGCAACCCGCAGTCACATTTCATGTGGCACCGGATCGCGCCAACCCTGGCGCGCCGCTATACCGTAATTTGCCCGGATCTGCGGGGCTACGCGGGCTCATTCAAGCCGCCGCCCAGCGCGGATCATGCACCCTACGCCAAGACCGCCATGGCCGCCGACATGGCGGCGGTGATGGAGCATTTCGGCCACCGCTCGTTCCTAATCGGCAGCCACGACCGCGGCGCGCGAGTGGCTCATCGACTGGCGCTCGACTACCCTGACCGGGTTCGGAAGCTGGCAGTGCTCGACATCATTCCCACGCTCGAGCATTTCGAACGCACCAACATGTCCTTTGCACTGGGCTATTATCACTGGTTCTGGTTCGCCCAGCCGCATCCGTTTCCTGAGGAACTGATCAATGCCGCGCCGGAGGTCTGGTGGCGCGCGCATGTCCAGCGTGATCCCGGCAATGTTGAGTTCCATCCCGACGCTCTCGCCGATTACCTTCAAGCGGCGCGGGATCCGTCCGCCATTATGGGCATGTGCGAAGATTATCGTGCTGCCGCGACGATCGATCTGGAGCATGACCGGGCCAGCCGGGCGGCAGGGCATAAGGTGCAATGTCCGATCCTCGCGCTTTGGGGAGCGAAGGGGCGGATCGGCGGCTGGTATGATGCGCTGGCCATATGGCAGCAGTATTGCGCAGCCGAGGTGATCGGCGGTGCGGTCAATTCAGGGCATTATTTGCCGGAGGAAGCACCGGAGGAGGTGCTGGCCTGGTTCGACCGGTTCTTCGGTTGAGGGCTCGCCCAGCGTTTGCCTCTCCCGATGTGGAGGGCACTGACCAGTGTTACGCTTCGTTGAGCCCAATGGATCAGGGTGAACGCGGAGGAAGCCATCGCATGCAATTTCATATCAAGCTGCTGGCAACCGCCCTGACAATGGCTCTGGCGAACCCGCTGCTCGCGCAGCAGCCTGCCGCCACCGCTTCCGCATCATCCCGCTTCGAGCAACTCGTCGCGCCGGAGATGGCAGCCAACAGTAAGCCTGGCCCACGCGAGGTTCCGGCCCGGACGATACCTGCCCCCTCCGATGAAATCAGCCCGCAACTGCGGGCCATGATCGAAGCACCCTTTCCCCCGCATATGAATGCCGACCCGAAGAGTGCTGCCGAGTGGAAGGAGCTTGTCAACCGGCGCGCAGCTCTTCTCATTGCTGCCCTACCATCAATGCAAGAGAAGCTGGGAGTGAATGTTCAGCCCGCAGTGATTGGCGGCGTTAAGGCGTTTATCGTAACGTCTAATACTATCTCGGAAGCGAACCGGAACCGCTTATTGGTGCATGTCCACGGCGGCGGTTATGTATTCGCCCCGGGAGAAGCGGCGTTACCTGAGGCGATCATGATGGCCGGCTTTGGCGGCTTCAAGGTGATTTCGGTGGATTACCGCATGCCACCCGATTTTCCGTATCCCGCCGCGATGGACGACGCAATGGCCGTTTGGAAACAAGCCGTGAAAATGGCCGATCCGGCCAAGATGGCGATCTTCGGTACCTCCACTGGCGGCGGCATGACCTTGGCTATGGTGCTTCGCGCGAAGCAGGAAGGGTTGCCCCTGCCGGCTGCGATCGCGCCGGGCACACCATGGGCGGACTTGACAGATACCGGCGATAGCTATGCCACCAATGAATGGATCGACAACGTGCTGGTTTCCTGGGATGGATGGCTTGGCCGTGCAGCGAAACTGTATGCGAATGGGCACGACCTCAAAGATCCGCAGCTCTCACCCATCTATGGCGATTTCCATGGCTTTCCCCCAACAATCCTGACCACTGGTACGCGGGATCTATTTCTCTCGAATACGGTGCGAACGCATCGCAAGTTGCGACGGGCCGGGGTTGAAGCTGACCTAAATGTATATGAGGGGATGTCGCACGCACAGTATCAATTTGACATAAATGCGCCGGAAACGAAGGAGGCGTTCACCGATATCGCGGTGTTCTTCGACCGGCATCTTGGGAAATAGCGTACCCCTTGGCTGAATCGGTCGCTCCTAAAACCGACGTACGGCGCGGCTTGAAACGCGGCTAGCCTGGCCGCGTTTTGGGTGAGCCCGCACCGCGAGGAGGTCCCATGGCCCAGTCTGACGAGGAACAGCTTGAGCGCCTGAGGCGTGAGCTGAGGAGTGCGGAAGCCGCCAATGCCCCGCTGGTGCACATCTCCGAACAAGCCCAGCAAGCGGCCCGCCAGGCGACAGCCGTGGCCCGGGAACAATCAAGGACGGTGGCCAACTGGGTGCGCCAGCGGCCGTTTGTTGCCCTCTTGGTCGCGGTGGTTGTGGGCTTCGGGGTCAGCCGTGTCCTTTAAGTCGGCCCCCCGGTACATGGTCCATGTTTCATTTCTCCCAAGCTTGCCTGATGCTCCCGACCGTTCGGGCCGGTTCGAGTTTGCTGGTTAGAGATCCATGATGCTGAGCCAATATTTCAACACGAAAGGGCGTCCTCGAGCCGGGCGCCGGAGTTCAGCGAACGACCGGTCACTCCCGTTTTGGCTCGTTCTGGCCGCGGTGGGGTTATCGCTCGCAGCATTGCCCGATTTGTCCGGCAAATCACCCGGGAACGGCCGGCTCAACGATCGCCCAGGCCAGCGTCCGCCAGACGGGGCTGCGAGGGCTGTCGACCCGGCGCGCGGCCACCAGGCGGGAACCCCTTCGGAAATTCCAGCCCGCGGTTGGTGGGACATCTTCAAGCGTGTGGCCGGGCAGATTTCGGGACACCGGCTGATGGCCGAAGCCGCGGGTGTTACATTCTACGCCTTGCTGGCCATATTCCCGGCCTTGGCCGCCCTGGTCTCGATTTATGGGTTCTTCGCCAGCCCAGCGAACATTTCAAAGCAGCTCGATGCCGTTTCCGGTGTCGTGCCCGGCGGCGGCATGCAGATCATTTCCGATCAGCTTCACAGCCTCGCCAGCGCGAGCAATGGAGCCCTGAGTGTCGGTGCGGTGATCGGCATTCTGATATCGCTCTGGAGCGCGAATGCCGGCATGAAAGCGATGTTCGATGCGCTTAACGTCGTCTATGATGAGAAGGAGAAGCGCAGCTTCATCCGGCTGACCTTAGTGAGCTTGTGCTTCACCCTGGGCGCCCTCGCGTTCGTATTGATTGCGCTCGCGGCCATCGTCGTCGTGCCAATCGTGCTGAATTTTATCGGGCTTGGCCAATTTGGGAACGTTCTTGTCAACGCGCTCCGCTGGCCTGGTCTACTTATCGTCATCACGATTTTTCTGGCCTTTGTCTATCGCTTCGGGCCGAGCCGCGACGAGGCGCGCTGGCGATGGGTGAGCTGGGGCGGTGCCTTTGCGGCTATAGGCTGGCTGATCGTCTCAGCCGCGTTCTCATGGTACGTGTCGAATTTCGGCAGTTACAATAAAACCTATGGCTCACTCGGGGCGGCTGTAGGCTTCATGACCTGGATCTGGCTCTCTAGCCTCGTGATCCTGATCGGTGCGCAATTGAACGCGGAGATGGAGTACCAGACCGCCCGCGACACGACGACCGGTCCAGAGCAACCGATGGGGAGGCGGGGCGCAACCAGGGCGGACGAGGTCGCGGCGGCTTAGCTAGCTACGATGGTTATTTCGTTGCGGTATGCGTGCATGAGATGTTGCGATATACATATTGCAGCCTTTAGTTTTAGAAGAAAACGCTAGAGCCAGTCGATTTGCGTCTAAAAATTGTTGACAAAAGGCATTTGTCGGCAATAGGCTCGTGGCGGCGTTTGTTCGTCTTAGCACATCACGTGCCGTTTCCGCCCTCACTGGTCAAGGAGAGAAACCATGAAGCGTGTGCGTTTTTGCACTGGGCTTAGTGCGCTCACCCTGATCCTCGCAGCGGCCTCGTTTCCGTCTTGTGCCCTTCCAACGCCATGGCGGGGGATGTCCCCAGCGGCCGCAATGGCGCGAGCTACCTCGCCACATCGACGGACTCGAACGGAAATTTTAGGGCTCGCTTTGTGTTTACCTTGCATGCCGACCACACGATGTCGGTGGTGAATTCTAACTCTGGCGGGCCAACTGCTTATTTCACCACCGAGTTGGGCTCGTGGAGACCCGAAGGCAGCGATGCGGCTGTTGGGTCGACGATTGATTTCGATTTCCCTCCACACGAGGATGTCGCACGATCGATTACACGATTAACTTCCAAAATGGCGGCCGCCAAACAGTTGGAAGCCAGACCGTAACCACGTTTCCGCTTCAGGGAAATCCCTTCGACGGCGGGGGAACCAGTCTTGGCACATTTAACTTCACAGCCGAGTTGATAACGCCCTGAAGTTAATGATTGCGCGTCGGGAAATCCCGGGATCGGCAGTTCCGCAAACCGTAAGCTTAGCTTAGCTTAGCTATACGCTTCGCCGCGAAAGCGTGGCTGACTAAACCCTTGCGATGATCCGCCACGGACGCGGCGTCGTCACGATTGCGTGGCGAAACCGGCTCGGAATGGGTGCCTGTGTGGA
>JAFAHH010000779.1 GCA_019237355.1 Acetobacteraceae bacterium
ATCGGCAATAATGTCGGCCTGAACGATAACAGCCTCGCCAGCGATGCGCTTGACCGGAAAGGTCGCCCCATCGACGGCGGGCGTGATTCCCTCGATGCCGATCCGTGGCGTGCGAGACGCCTCTTCTGCCGATCGGCGCAACGGTAGCGCGGGTACCGCTTCGGGCTGGCGGGCTTGCCCCGCCAAAACACGGACCTCGCCGGGTTCAAGGCGGACCGTTTCGCCCGGGCAAACCTTCCCGCGCGAGGCCGGAAGCAGGGTGGAAAGCTCGGGCAGCACCGCGCCGCTGCCGGCGAGGATCGCGGAAGGGGTCACATCGGCATGGTGACCAAGATCCGCATTGGCTAGCACCAGTACGCAACGGTCCGCCCGACGCGGATCGGGCGAATTGGCGCGTAACAATGCCGAGACCTGGGCACCCGGGCCGGAAAGCAGCCGCGGGACGCCTGGCAAAGCAAGCGCCGGCTCGCGCCGCCGCAGTGTGTTCACGGCGGCGATTTCGTTGTGAAGGTGGAAGGGCGCGGTATCCTGCCAGCGTTGAAAATCTGCGGGCGTATGCCGGGCGGCATCCGCTGGCTCGCTGGCGCCGAACTCGAATCCCATCGGCAGCATCCAGCCGGGCGCCGCGGCGCTAGCAAAACGCAGGCCCCGCACATAGGCAGTCCGCATCCGGGCGGGATCACGCACGCGTGACGCCAGCCTGGGCGCGAAGGGGGCTTCCGGCGCCGCGATCAAGGGTGCGACCCGTCCTAGGGCGGCCGCTTCGGCCCACAACCATTCGCCCCGGAAATCCCACCATGGAAGGGAAAGAAACACGAAATCCAGCCCAGCCAGGCCAGGAAACTGGGGCCAGCTTACGCCTGGGGTCCAACCCAGGAGCACGCATTCCGGATGGTGCGGCGCGAGGCCCGCTTTCAGCTCCGCTACGAATCCGGCGGGGGCATCCGCCAGTCCGAGCAAGCGAAACCCGGCAAGGCCCGCATCCAGCCAGGATCCGAGCAGGTCGGCCCAGAAATGCGCTGCCTCGGGGGCTGCTAGCAGGCAGCGCGCAGCATCGAGCCCGCCCGCAAGCCTACGTGGATCAAGGGCGGAGATGTGCGCAGGGATCTGGAACAGATCGGGCCTCGAACGCGCACTCTCGGCTTCGGCCGCGACGCGGTTGAGCACGACATCGAGGAGCAATTTCAGCCCGCGTGCGGCGCAAGCGTCGGCGAGATTTTGCAGGGCATCGGCGAGGCTGCCCTCACCGACACGAGGGTCGAGGCGGTCGAAATCCGCGCCCAGGAATATGTCGCCGGTGCGCCCGGCAGCCTGCATTGGGGCGAGCAGTAGGTGGTCGAATCCCAACTCTGCGATCCGGTCGAGGTGCTCCGACCAGTTTTCGATGCGTCCGGCGAGCAAGGGGTGCAAGTAATAGAGGCGGGGCGCCGCTTGCACCGACGTTTCCGCTTGACCGAAGCCGATCGTCTTTCCGCTCGTATAGGGCGTGTCCATTACTCCCCCGCCTGCATACCTGCCGCGACTTCAGCGCGCGGTGGCAAGGTCAGTTTCGCGAAGGAATAGCAGGCCCTATCAGGATCGATAACCCCTCTGGGCGGCCTGTCGGCTGGGTCAGCGCCGAACGAAGCCGAAGACGAGGCTGATGAGGAACAGGATGATAAAGATGATAAACAGAATTTTAGCGATACCGGCCGAGGTGGCCGCTATCCCGCCGAACCCGAAGATTGCAGCGATGATCGCGATGATAAGAAAGATGACCGCCCAGTAGAGCATGACGCCGTGTCTCCTCGTGCTGCGGCCGGCAACGTTCCGAGGGCGGTATTGGTTCCCCCAGCGTGTCTCAAAGTTTGTGCAGATCTGTAGAGTCTTGGTTTGCGGCCGCGATTCGAGGGATCCGACGATCCCGCCTTAACGCCCATCGCGCTCTCGATCAGCTTTGGGCGTGTCCGGGACCCCATCGCGAGCGCGATGGGAACGAGGCAGCCTGAAGCTGATCTAGCCGTGGTGTCATCCAGCCCGTAGTGCGTCCGGTGTTAGCACCGGGCGGATGCTGTGGAGCGCCTCCTCAAAGGTTCGATATCGCCCGAGGGGGCGATCACCCCGGATGCAGTCGTTCACGACCCAGTGCCGACCGTCGGCTTCGATCAAATATGCCGGATCGGGGTTCTCCCTAACCCAGATTACGACCTGATCGGGATGGGATGCATCAGCATCGTGCAGACCCATGCGGTGGCCGGCCTTTAGCCATCGCGCCAAATGTTCCCGGTGGCGGGTAGCGACCCGCAACCGGAATTCGACCACATTGGGCGCAGCGGCAAGGGCCTTGCTGTTTAAAGACTTTGCGCTCAACTCGGCTTCTCTCGATGCTTGAGACCTAAATACACTTTTGCCGGGCGTACGCCAACAAGAAGCGTGCAGCTCCGAATCTCTGTCGTAGGTCTTCGGCTCCCTTTGTTGCACCGCACCGCTCCGATTTGCGCGTTGCCGCTTGTGCGGTCATGATAGTCGAGAGCCGCTTTATAGCTGCGCGCATAGCCTAGACCCATTGGCCGGAACCGCTGTAGGGTTTCCGTTCGGCTTGGGGCTGGTATTGTATGCCCGCTGTAACGGGCCGGGAGGACAGATCATGACTACCATCGCAACAATTCTAAAGCATAAGGGCCACGAAGTTATATCAGTAAGTCCGGAGCTTACGGTCAGTGATGTAATTCACACCTTGTCCGAGCGCCGGATTGGCGCCGTCCTGCTCCAGGACGGCCCAAAGATCGGCATCGTGAGCGAGCGCGACATCATCCACGCTTTCTCCGCGCACGGGGCCGCCACGCTTCAGATGAAGGCGCGCGAGATCATGACCCGTAATGTGCAGACGGCAACACCGGAAACATCGATCCGTAAGGCGATGGAGATGATGACCGAAGGGCGATTCCGGCATATTCCTGTTCTCGATCACGGCAAGCTGGTTGGGCTTGTCAGCATTGGCGACGTGGTGAAGGCGCGCATCATGGAGCAAGAGAGCGAAGTAGATAGTCTCAAAGCGTACGTGGTTGGCGCTGCTTGAGGCAGGCAGGTGGATCAGGTCCCGCAACTCGCGGGGTTGCACCGATTCTGTACGGGAAATGCTAAAATTCGGTGTGGTTCCGGGCCTAGCTAGAGCATGATGGCTTCAGGTTTAGCCATCATGGCTCTAGGGTTTTCTTTTTGAGAGCGCGATTCAGGCTTTCTGACGATTCCGCCCAGCCATCGCGCTCTAGCGTCGGGCGTGGCGCGATGAGCAGCTAAGCGCCCCTCAAATCAAAAACCTCGGCCCGCTCCCGCGCGAGTAGAAGCGCACGTGCGCTGATTAGCGCGCGGGGCCCGCCAAAGAGCTAGAGGCGCTCCACCTCGGCGGAAACCGCCCTGAAAGCACTTTGGAGTTCAGACTCCGCTTGCAGGTTTCCCATAATTAAGCGAGCGCGTGACCGGATCTCCATCGCGCCGGCGCGATGGGCACGCGGTATGCTCGCAAAAGAATTAGACCAGTTTCGGGCTGCACAGTCAGCCTGAGACTCGTCCTAGAGCGCGATGGCTTGAGGCGGAATCGTCGGAGAGCCTGAATCGCGCTCTGAACCCAAAATTCCTAGAGCGCGATGACTTTACCTAGAGTCATCCCGCTCTAGAGCGGGGACGACCTTGCGTAATAAGCTTATCCCGCTTTGGCCGTGCAACTGCCAAGGCCGTCGGCACGTTGGCGCCGCGGGGCCGTTTGGATCGAGTGAAGCACGAAGCGAGGGAAAGACTAAGGGGAATACCAGAATGAGGACCTGGACAAAACTCGCCGCATTCGGCGCAGTGGCGCTGCTCGCGGCCTGCGGAAGCGAGCCCAGGGAGCGTACGACCGGCGGCGCTGCGGCTGGCGCTGCAACGGGCGCAGGTATCGGGGCCCTGGGGGGCCCGGTCGGAGCGCTGCTTGGGGCCGGTATTGGCGCCGGAGCCGGAGCCGTAACCGGGGCCACAACAAGCTCGCAGCAGGTTAACCTAGGCAGGCCGATTTGGGACCAGTCGCAAACCCGGGTTCCAACACCGAGCGGGGCATATGAACCGTCAACGGGTCAAACTCACCCGTACTGAGCTTTGATCGACCGGGAACGCGCCCTCGGTCCTTGCAAGCAATTCCCTTCAAGCACGATCTGCTGTAGCTGTTTGGGTCATGAGGGCGCGCTTCCGGGTCTCACTTGAAAGCGCAAGTCAGGTTCCGGCTTCGGGAAATCCTCTCGAGGCGCTGCGCCAAGTGCGGGCTGTCGATGGGCCCTGCGCGCCGGTGCCGGACCCAACATAGCCGAGGCGGACCAGGAGCAGCCTGCCCCGGCTACGAACAAAGAACGGCCAAGAGGCTCGGGAAGATTAGGCCGTAGGCGGCTTTTGACGGGCGGGAAGACGCTTTTGGAGCCCAGAAGCCTACGACCTGCTTGTCGTCTTAGCTTTGTCTACTCGGCTTTAGAGCGCGATACTTTAGGCGGACTCGGGTTCGCATTTCCCGAGCACCGGGCTGCCATTTTGCGCGCAAAATGGGGGCCCGGATTGGAGTCCCGGCCCGGATTGGGTCCCGATCGTCGGAAAGCCTGAATCGCGCCCTAGAGCGGGATGACTTTAGTTAGATGAAGTCATCTCGCTCTCGGAACTTTGGTCTTCAGAGCGCGATTCAGGCTTTCCGACGAGTCCGCCTAAAGCCATCGCGCTCTAAAACCAAGGTTCCTAGAGTTGGGTGACCTCACCTAAGGTCATCCCGGCTCCAGTAAATGGGCCTGGCTCGCGTATACGTGAGTTAAGGCAGACACGGAAAACGGGATAAAACTTAGACCACACCCTTTTAGCGGGCGGCGGAGCGTAGTAGCACTCCGAGTGGGACGAAAAAATTAATGTCTACACGCGACGCGAAGGGCCAAACGAATGAATTCAGGCATCACGAAGCGGCTATCATGCGCAATGACCCTGAGCGCAGCAGCGCTCGCCCTGGTAGGAGCACCGCCTGTCAAAGCGGCTTTCCTGGTGACAGTCGAACCGCCCGGCACTCAGACGGCCAACGTCGCCTCGATCTGCCCGGGCGGGAACTGTCAAATTGGCACAGAAACGTTCGACTCGCGGTCCCCGGGGGCGGGGCAAAGCTTTACGACCGACTTCGGCACTCACGGGGTGATCACTGGCACATACAACAACGTCCAAATCAACCCAGCCGATGTTTTTGGCGGTGCTGGCGGGGCCGGCAATTACGCCGTGGCTTATTCAGGCTCGCCTTATTCGCTCGATCTGACGACAACACTGCCGACCGGGATAAATTATTTTGGATACTGGTTATCTGCGCTCGACCCAGGCAACAGCGTCACATTTTACAATGGCGGCACCGAGGTTTATTCGTTTACGCCCGCCGATTTCATAAACCTGACCGGCCCTTGTCCCAACCCATATTGCGGGAATCCTAACCCGCCGGGCGGGAATTCCGATCAGCCATATGCGTTCCTCAACTTCTTCGATAATGGCGGGACTTTCGACCGCATCATCTTCTCGCAAAATCTCTCGGGTGCGGGGTATGAGTCGGACAATCACACCGTTGGATTCGCAATCGCCACATCGGGCACGGCGATTAATGGCGTGTCTGAACCCGGTTCCGCCGCACTGATGGGCGCGGCCGTGCTGAGCCTGGTCGCCGTTTCCCGGCGGCGATTATCAGGCTGAAGTGGTCGGCTGAACTTGCCAGCGCCCATATCGTCGCAATCTGCTGCAGACTTTATGGGAGCGCAATCGTAGCCCGGCCGCTCAGCACGAGCCGCCCTGAATCAGCTTCAATCTGAAAGACGTAGATCAGCGCCTTCGAGTCTCGCGCGAGCAATGCCGCCCGGACCCGCAACGCGCCCCATTCGGGGTTATCCAGTCGGGTCGCCTGAAGCGAGACCGCGCGCAAGGCGGCCGCAAAACCAGCCTGCTGCGGCGCGCCTGCGACGATCGCACCATGCAGCGCGGCTGCCTGCAGGCCATATTCGATCCCGGCCACTGTGCTCAGGCGGCCGCCCCGCCGAAGCGGATTCTCTGGGCTTAGGTGGGACCAGGTACGGCAGACAATCGCGGTCTCCGAAAAGGCTTCCACACCCTCCAGCAAACACATGGCGCCCTGATGGGGGACCCAGTCGGCGGGGTTGATTGCAGCACTGCCGATAGGCATTGCTAACACGTCGAGAGGGCAGCGCTGGGCGTTACCGCTGCAGCCAGCCCTGCATCGAGAAAATTGAGGGTAAACGCGCCAGACTGGCCCAGAGCCAATAACCCTAGCAAGGGTAGCGCCCGGCCGGCGGGGTTCCCTTTGCTCAGGCTACGCAAGGCCGCGACGCTAGAGCATGATGACTTCAGACCGAGGTAATCATGCTCTACCGTGTTTGGTTTTAGAGCGCGATCCGTTTCCGATGATCGGGATCCCAATTCCGGCCCCCCATTTTGCGGCGCAAAATGGGACCCGGTGCTTGCGAAATGGGAACCCGCGTCCGGCTTAAGCCATCGCGCTCCAGAGCGGTTTCCACTCACGTGGAACCGCTCTAGCTCTTCGTCTGCGAGCCGATTCACCCGCTCGTGGCTGCTTGGCGCATCCACTTGAGCGGGATCGGCTCTAGGCTGGGCGCTGATGCGTCCCGGTTGTCCGGCAAGATATTGAATCGCCAGCTCAGCTCTCGCTCCTGTCGTGTGCTGGGGTGCAAGGACCAACCCCGCTGCGAAATGTGCTGCCGTAGGCCTCTTCGATCCGAGCGGCTCTGGTAGGGGCGCATCATAGACCACAAGCAGTACCGGCTCGGGCTCTTTCGCAACTTCAAGGGCGGCCTTCAGTAGGCAAGCGGCGAAAGTGTCGTCATGGCAGCTCAGGCTTGTCGTAGGCTGGTGCGAACGCGTAGCAATAGTCCAGTACCCGGCGGCTGCGTTGTGAACCGAATTATGGAACAGGGTCGGTGAGACGACCCGGTCAGGGCCGGCGAGACTCTCAAGTATGGCGTGCACGACCGGCCCATCGCCATTGGCGGTGCCGAATATCGCGCGCACCTTGCCCGGGCTCACCCCCGCCATTTCGCTTGCCTGCTGCGCGGCGGTCAGGGCGAGACGTACAGCCAAGCCGGTGCGTCGCCGCTCCGTAGCCGACAGAATCGAAGGCGGAGGCGGCGATGACTCACGAGCGACGTAATCCTGCAACCCGGCAAGAATCGGCCGGCTCGCATCCCAGCCTTCTAGGCCCGGACCCCAGACCGACATCCCAAGGATTGCGGCACGCCACTCTTTCGCCCCGTTCTGCAATTCAGACCCTGCCAAAGACCAGGCTGCAGTTGCTGCCGCCGAACCCAAATGAATTTGAAACGACTCGCCGCACCGGCGCCATGACGTTGCGCTCGAGCACGCAACACCGAAATGCCGGGTCCCGTTCCCGCAGGTTCAGGCATCCAGGGAGCAATCCGTTGCAGATGCAAAGCATCGAAACCAGCGCCTCGAGAATTCCAGCCGCCCCTAGCGCATGGCCAGACCAGCCCTTGGTGGAACTGCACGGGATGGCTGGGCCGAGTACCTGGGCCACAGCCCTATCCTCCGCGGCGTCATTTGCCCGCGTACCGGTACCGTGTAGGTTGACGTAGTCGATCTGGGCAGCATCCAAGCCGGCTCGCGCCAATGCTTGGTGCATCGCGGCCGCTGCGCCGGCGCCTTCGGGGTGCGGTGCGGACATGTGATACCCGTCGCTTGTCACCCCATAACCGAGGAGAGCCAGGGAGCTTCCCTCCCGTTCGAGAAGCACGAACCCGCCCGCTTCGCCGATGGAAATGCCGTTCCGCTCAGCATCGCACGGCCGGCAGGGTCCAGGTGCGATCAGATCAAGTGATGCGAAGCCAAGCAGGGTCATTTGGCAAAGGCTGTCCACCCCTCCGGCAACCACGGCGTCACAAATCCCCGCTTCAATGAGGAGCGAGGCTTCGATGAAGCTCATCGCGGAGGATGCGCAGGCATTGGAAATAACCAGCGCTGGCCCACGCAGCGTAAGCGCTTGGCGGACGAATTTGGCCAAAGAGAAAAGATCTTGCGTGTGAACGAAGTCGAAGTCCTCTGGCAGGGCCCCGGAGGCGGGATCGCGGGCCCGGTAGGCCTGCTCGCCTGCGTGGATGCCCGAGGTGCTCGTCCCCAGCACCACCCCGATACGTTCCGGCCCATAGATTTCGCACGCGCGGGCAACGGCATGGTCGAATCCATCGATTCGCAGCGTGAGGTCGGCGAGGCGGTTGTTACGGCAATCGAAACGCGCCCAGGCCGGGTCGAGCTGACGCGATTCAAGACCTTCCACCCGGCCGATATAGCCACCATTGGCCACGTCTTCGAAGTCACAAGGGCGAAGCCCGCTCCTCGCAGCAAAGAGCGAGCCAAGGGTGGCTTCGAGCCCCTGGCCCATCGCGCTAACCAGGCTGGCCGCGGTTATGAAAAGCGGGCGCATGCGGGATGCTGCCTTTCACCGGCGAATACGAATGCAAATCCCATTGAAGCGGCGGCGCCGATCACCACCGTCATACCAATGGCCTGCAGAATGGGGGTTCGGCAAAAAGCGAGCAGCCCAAAGGTAAGCAGCGCCATGGCGTTGCAAGTGACCAAGGTGCGCAAAGTCCGGGCCCGTTCCTCCTGATCAAGCTGTGGCCGGGCAAAAAATAGCGCATAGTCGAGACCTACCCCAGCCACAAATTGCAAGGCGACGATATGCACAAGCGAAAGCCGCACGCCGAAGCTCGTGAGTACGGCGAGCGTTAGGATGGCTGCGGACAGTACCGATCCGACCACACGCGCAACCCGCCCTGTGTTCCGCAGGCCCAGGAATAGCGCGCCGAGGGCTGCGCACCCTCCGGCCGCCAGCCAGAGCCAGGCCCGGCGTAGCGCCGAGCGCACCATCCTGTTCGCCTCTTGCCGCATGTCGAGATAAATAATCCCGGCTCCGGTGAAGGCCGCTTCCACCGAAGCTGGGTCGCGCACGCCTGAGAGTGCGATGAGGCCGTACCAAGCGCCTTGGCGGGGAAACAGGAGCGCTTGCAGCCGGGCGGCCATAACCGGCGACTTTATATCACTGACGCCCAGAGGCGGCATGGCGCGCGCTTCGGCCACGGCCTCGATGAAGGGCCCGAACGCCTCGGGGCGGAATGGGAGGCCCGATTGCGCCTCGGCGACCCGAGCGCTGAGCACATCAGGTGGAGGCAGCACGGCCCGGCGCGCGAGCTGGGTCGCTTCACTTGGAAGATAGCGGGCGGCGATCTCTGCACCAGCGATCGCCCCTCGTGCTTGTAACCGGTCGATCATGGGCAAAACTGCCTCTTCACGGCTGAGCACAGCTTCGGGGCTGTTTCCCTCCACGACTCCGACCTGTCCCGCATCCGGGGCGCCAATCTCGCGCCGTAATTCATTGTCCAAGGTGCGCATTGCGGCCGGGGTCGGGCTCAGGTTTTCCAGGTCCTGTTCCCAGTGAGGCCCGCCGCTTGCGACGAGAAAGACGACCGATGCCGCGAGGGGCACCAAGCCGGCCATGCGCCACTGGCGTAGCCGCTCAATCCGTAGGAGGCGCGCGGGATCTCCGGCAGAGACCGGGGCGAGATCGGCCGCCACGATGAGCGGCGCCAACACGAACCGTGTGGCCAAGGCGGCCACCGCCAGCCCCCCGGCGGAAAACAACCCGAGCTGAGCCAGCCCCGGAAAACCCGCGAACATCATGCCCGAAAGGCCTAACACGGCGGTGGTGACGGCCAGCGCGAATGCCTTGCCAATCCGCCGAAGTGTGCCGGCCACGGCTTCTCCCTGCTTGCGATGCCCGATCAGAAGCACCGGGTAATCCACTGAAACGCCGAGCACTGTCATGCCGAAACCGAGCGCGGCCCCGTGCACGAAACCATAAGCCGCCTGGACGATAACCGCGGCGAGCGCCGTGCTGATGACAACCGGCGTTGCGATTGCAGCTATCACCAGAGGCGACCGGAAACGCCACACGAGCAGTGTTACGACGAGAATGATTGAGACAATCGAAAGCACCTGTATGTCAGACCGCATGGCATCCGCCGCCGCCCGCGCAAATGCGCCAGGTCCGGCGATCAGGAGCCGAGCCGTCCCGGGCTGTGCTTTCCGGAACGCCGCTTCGATTGCACCTTCGGCATCCTCTTGCCCGTTAATATCCATCCCCTGGGCGCGTGTCTGCAGGAGCAAAAGAGCGCGATCTCTGTCACGAGCGAACCACACCCCGCCTTCGACCCGAGGCTGGGCTGAGCCGGCCCATTCGCGTAGGAGCGCCGGGAACGCTCCGGTTGGGTCAGTCAATCCAAAGCGCTGGACGAGCGGGCTCGCTGAGGAAGTCAAGCCGTGGAAAATAGTTTTAAAATCAGCTCGTAAGGCAGGGATGCTGAACGCCTCGTCGTTGGTCGCGGGTGACAGCAAGTATCGGTGTGCGAACAAGAATGCGCCATCCGCCCCGGCCAGATCTTCCTGCCCATTACTCACGAAGACGAACCGTCCCGAACGTTCGAGATCTGAAGCGAAATCGCGGCTCAGGCGCGCGAGCTCCTGCACCGGCGCGCCTTCGATGCCGACGAGGAGCAGGCTTGTCGCCACACCGGTGCGCAGCTCCTGAAGCATAAAACGCGCCGCTTCCGTTTCGCCCGAGGGCAAGAAGTCGGCCATATCGGTGCGAACATCGAGCCGTCCCAACACGGCGGTGCATAGGAAAAGAGCGACCGCGAGCGCCAGGCCAATCGGCCAGGCCCGTACTCCCGCCCGCGTACCGGCAAAACTCACCTATGGAGTCCTTACCACCGGGTTCTTCATGGAGCCGGGGTGATCGCCATGCGGTCGGCGTCGCCGTTGGGTCCCACCGTGGTAATCATCAGGATGTCCGTCCGAATACCCTCAACGGTAATGGAGCCGACGAAGCGCGCAACAGCCGCATTGACCGGGCTTAGGGTGAGCGCCCATCCATTATACCCACCCGAGAACCCAAGCTGATAGTATTGCTGCAACAGAGCTAGGTCACCGGAAAGCAAGGCCCGCACTGTATCAACGAGGGCGCGTATTTCCGGCTGCGAATGAAGGTCAAGCACCCGGGGCGGCTCGTTGCCTTCGGTGATAGTCAGGCGCTCGCCATCGGCTATTAGGCTTTCCGGCTCAGGCTGTATTGTAATCTTCTCGAGATGTGAGGGTCGGCGGTAGACCAGCACGCCGGTGCTCCGTACCGGCGCGCTCAGTGCAGCCAAGTTCTTTTCCTCAATGAAACTCGCCCGCCGCTCTTTTACTTCAGCGAGTTGATGCATTAGATCCGCGATCCGGCCAACGGTTGGCGCCGGCGACTGCGCCCCGGCGGGAGGAGGAAGGATCAGGGCGCAACACAGGATCAGCTGAGCCCACCGCCTCTGCAGGTGCCGCATCCCGCGATTCCGCCCAAAAATCGTAAAAATTGAACCAATTGAACGGGTGGGCGCGGCATACCTGATCGAGCCAGGTAGCGTAGCTACCGATCCAATCCCGCAAATCGGCGATGCGCTTTTCCCGGCGCAGCACGATGCGATCGGCAAATGGGTCGAAGCACACTTCATAGTGACGGGGACCAACACGAACCGCAAAGCATGTTAGAACAGGAACCCCGAGCAGGGAGGCCAGAATGATGGGCCCGGTCGGAAAAGGCGCTTGCTTGCCCAGAAAAGCGGCCTCGATGAAACGCGCGGAGCCTAGGGCGCGGTCGGCCAGAATGCCGACCACCGCACCCCGTTCCACAGCTTCCCGCACCCGCAGCATGGCATCGACCGTCCCGATTTCGATCACCGCATCGCAAAGCCCGGGGTCGAGGCCCTCCATAAGTCGCGTTAGAGGTCCGGCATTGCTTCGGAACATCAAGGCATGGACAGGAACCGGGCAATGCCGCGCGACCTCGCGCAGCACTTGAAAACTGCCCAGATGGGCGCCAAGCAAAACGCAGCTTCTGCCCTGCCCCGCTAACTCGGCCAGATGCTCCTGGCCGACGATCTCGATACGAAATTGATGCTGCCGCCCGGCCAGCAGGAGCGCGCGGTCCAGAATAACGGAGGCAAAACTGAACAAATGCCGGAAAACCTCGGGCGCTGTCGGGCGCCTTCCTAACGCGCGTTCGAGGTATTGGTAGGAAGCTTCGCGGGCGGCACGCCCAAAGACGAAGAAATAGGCGGTGATCGGGTAAAGTAGGCACTGCGCCGGGCGCGAACCAAGGCGCAAGGTGATCCAGAGCATCACGCGCAGCAACACGGCGCTGCCGCGCTCCCGCTGCGTCGCCCAGCTTCCACTCATAGCGGCTCCAGAGGGCTCGCAAACCGCGCGACCCCAAGGAGCACCGTTCTTTGCTCATGCGTGCCAGCGAAACGGGCCCGTCCGCTTGGCTCCACGGAATAACTTACGAGAATTGTTTGCCCGGCAAGCACTGGTTCGATGAATTTGGCCAAGCCGATCTCGCAAGGCGCGCCAAGGTCCAGGGCAGCTCCGATCAAGGATAGCGCTTCATCCAGCAGCACAGCCCCGGGTACGACTGGGCGGCCCGGGAAATGCCCGGGCAGGCTCGGGTGATCCGAAGAAACGGTGAAACTGCCAGCAATCGGCAAAAGCTTGCCTCTATTCCTCGCCAGCGTGCGCTCGTAAGGCGATGAGCGCCTTCTGCGAGAGCTTGCCTATCTCGTTCCGGGGTAAGGACGGCACCTTGATCACCCGGCGGGGCAGGAATACGGGGTCGATGTGTTCGCGCAATTCATTGAGGATATCGTCAGCAGTTCGGTAGGGGGCAACGACAAACGTTAGCATCCGTGCGGTTGGCTGCTGTTCGTAATCTTCCGGAGCCACGAAGGCTCCATCCAAGACGCCCTCGATCCTGGAGAGGATACGGTTCAGCCCCGCCAGCGAGGCGCGCCTTCCGCCCAGCTTGATCATGTCTGCCGGACGACCAAGCAAGCGGAAACGCCCCTCCGGCACCGGTTCGATAACATCGTTCAGAGGGCAAGGCCTGGCGCCTTCGGCGGTTACCAGAACGCGTTCCTCATTCGCATCCAGCGTGACGCCGGGATAGAGCGTCCATAGCGGGTCATGCGTAGTCCGCCTGCTTGCGATCGAGCCGACCTCCGTCGCTCCGAAGATTTCCCACACCGCGCTCCCCCAGCGTTGCTCCGCTAATCCCGCAAGGTCCGGCGGAAGCGGGGCGGTCGCGGAGATCACCCGCGCAATCGTGGGCGGCTCGTCCATGGTTTGCAGCAATGCACGAAGCTGCAGTGGCGTGGTTATCAAGATCCGCGGCTCGGGCACGGCCGAGAGCGCCGCCTGCACATCGGCTGGGTAAAAGGCCGGGCCACACCAGCTTGAAGCCGGCGCATGGAGCGGGAGCAACACAGTAGTCTCGAAGCCGTACATATGCTGGCCGGGCACGGTTCCAACCAGGGAGGGCGGGACCTCCGGTTCCAAGCCAAACCGCAAAGCGGCGGCGCGGCTGCGCTGGACGAGAGCGCCCCAGGTTTTCTCGTGGCCAATTGGTTCGCCCGTGCTGCCGGAGGTAAAAACGGTCGCAACAAGCTGGTCAGCCGCTAGGATGGGAAAGGTTAGGGCTGCGCCCTCCGCCGCATCCTCGAGCAGCGAAAGCCGGACGCAGCCATGGGGCAATCCGAGCGGCTGAGAGTCTTCCGAGATGGTGCAGGCACCGGGATATTGCATCGCGAGCTGACGCAACCGGCTCACGGAGCGGTCGCTGGTGAGCAACGTAACTTTGCCCGCCAGCATAGCGGCAGCAAATGATACTGAGAAATGCAGCCGGTTTTGGCACAGATTGATAAGAAAAGACGCATCCGGTAACTCGGCAGCCAGCCGTGCCGCGGCCGCGAGGAACTTGGAAGCGGTGATGCTCGTTCCATGGCCCGCTTGTGCCGGCAGCCTGAACAAAACCTCGCCCATCGCCCGGTCGGCAATGGGAAAGCCGCCCGATCCCGCCATGCCGAGCCTACTTGATCCGGTTTGCGGAGATGTGCGCAGCCAAGTTCCGCAAGGATGCAAAAATCTGCCGGTTACGCTGGTCATCTGACTTCAGCTCGAAACCATACCGGCGCGATAGGGCGAGCGAGAGCTCAAGCGCGTCGATTGAATCGAGACCTAGGCCTTGCCGAAAGAGCGGCGCATCGGGCACGATTTCTTCAGGGCTGATCTCTAGATTGAGGGTATCGACGATTAGGCGGGCGAGCTGATGTTCAAGCGGCGATTTCGCCTCGCTCATACTTTTTTCTGGAGACGGATTTTCCAATTCCTGCTCACGTCGGTGCAATACATGCGGCCACTCTATACCGGATCACACATACCCAGCCAACACATCACCTTCACGGTTGATGTAGAGGATTATCGCCGGGGTCAGGGGCGAGACC
>JAFAHH010000861.1 GCA_019237355.1 Acetobacteraceae bacterium
ATATGGCCCGCGGACGACGAAGGGGCTGGTTATCGGCGACGATTCGTAATCGAAGGCAAAGGCCTCGTCAAAACCCAGCTCGCGGACGCCGTACCAACAGGGCCGAGCATGTTGCAGCTGCAGGTTTGGAGGAGTTGTGCGCGAAGGTTCCAATCCATAGCGAGACCTTTGGGTGACAGCCTTCGGCACGGCCGCGCTGGTTGATCCTTTGGTTCCAACTGTTTTGGCGCTATTGCTTCTGAGCGGTCCGAGCTGGCACCTAGTAGTGCGAGGATGAGCGAAGCCGAGGCCCTTAGGACCAGCAAACCCAGGGCATTCAGGAACGGAGGCAACCTCGCGTGACCCACCTAAGCCGCTTGGCGAAATGGGGCTCCTACCTGGGACCGCGCCCGTGGCTTTGTTTCTACCTCTTCTTCTTCGCGACATTACCACCTTCCCCCGCGGCCTCCGAAACGGTACTACTTGAGCGTCGATACGGTACCTACGTCATCTCCGTTCAGATTAACGGCGCTTTGGTACTGCCTTTCGTGTTGGATACTGGTGCGTCCCTTGTTGTATTGCCCGCTGACGTATTTCGCACGCTGACCCGAACCGGCACTGTCACGAGCGCCGACTTTATTGGAACGGGAGTAGCCGTGTTGGCGGACGGCTCCAAACACGACAGCGAGAAATATGTCCTCCACGAAATGCGGGTGGGCGACCACGTAGTGAAAAACGTGGTAGCGAGCGTCGTGTCGGTTGGTGGTGACCCTTTGCTCGGTCAGACCTTTCTCTCCAAATTGCCCGCATGGTCCATAGACAACACGCGGCAGGTGCTCGTAATTGCCGATGGACCGGGTGCCACGCAAACCTCGCCTACGGGACGCACAGCCTCCTCGCCAGCAGGCCAGTATGGCGCGATCGCCTGGGACAGGGAGAGCGGCAGATATGGTGCGAGCTGGAACCAGGACAGTCCCAGCCACGCAGAGGAGGTGGCGTTGAGCGACTGTGGTGCCACGGATTGCAAGGTCATAATCCGAACCAATCGAGCAACGTGCGCCGCGCTAGCGACGAATGACAGCGGCAAATATGCGGGCGGCGCTTCGCGCAGGGATCGCGAGGCCGCCAAGCTCGCGGCCTTGGCAAACTGTCAGAAGGGTAATGCTGGCAATTGCATCGTTCGAATGACCGCCTGCAATCATTAAGCGTTGGGGAGGGATTATCTGAGACAGGAGCGCTGGCGTCGGGCCATCCGCCGCCAGGTGCGGCGCAGCAATTACCAGAAGCACATCAGCGGTCCAGAAGCCGACGACTGGGCCAGGCGCGAGGGCTCCTTCGCGGCGCAACAGGATTGCGCCCCCTGCCTGAAAGACCGTGCATTGCCCGTCGCGATCCGCATTGGAGTTACGCAGCGCCACGGCTTCCGCCGCGTGGACCAGTCCTGACGGGCGCGCCCGTGTCACGGCCGTGTATGAGGTAGGTCGCAGTTATGGGCGGCCGTCGGGGGGAACCTTGTTGCCACGAAGCCTCAAAGACGACCAAATTGGCGCTGCGAACTCAGGCATCATGGGACCGTCCGATGAGCCCACTCGAAACCGCGCCCTGCCGCCCGGCATCCGCTCGCGCTTTGTGGACGAGATCAACGGCCTCAACCTGCATATCCTCGAAGCCGGTTTCGACACCCCGGGACGCCCGCTCGTGGTGATGCTGCACGGGTTCCCGGAGATCGCCTATTCATGGCGCAAGGTGATGCCGGCGCTGGCCGCTTCCGGCTATCATGTCGTCGCACCGGACCAGCGCGGCTATGGCCGTACCACCGGCTGGAGCGCCGATTACGATGCTGAGCTCCGCCCCTTCCGGCTCTTGAACGCCGTCCGGGACATCCTGGGTCTCGTCTTTGCCCTTGGTTATCGCCGCGCCGCGGCGGTCGTCGGGCACGATTTCGGCGCGTCAGTCGCGGCGTGGTGCGCGCTGGTGCGGCCCGATGTATTCGGTTCGCTGGCGCTGATGAGCGCGCCATTCGCCGGGCCTCCGGAGCTGCCGTTCGACACCGACGGGAAACCACCGGCCGTGCCCGCGAGCCCGACCATCCACGAGGCGCTGGCGGCATTGCCGCGGCCGCGCAAGCACTATCA
>JAFAHH010000398.1 GCA_019237355.1 Acetobacteraceae bacterium
TGCGGCAAGGTCTCAGCCGCACGGCGCACGGATGGCGCCGCGGGAAGCCGGCCGGCACGGAAATCGGCCACCAACGCCTCAAACCGCACGGCCAGGCGGCGCAGCCGCGTCCACGCCAGAAAGAGCAGCGGCACATTCGTCCGGTCCATGGCCATGCGCGCCGCCAGCGCCTCGCACAGCCCTGCGAGGGTCAGGCCCAGGCGGTGCGACAGGCTTGTTGCGGATTGAGAGGCGGCCAAGGACATGAACACACTAAGAACACAAACCGCTGCAGTTGTCAAGGCCTAATGAGAAAGACATTTTCGGATGAGAAGACATTTTCGGTCACGCCTGCGGCCCGAAGACGCCGCCCGATAGCATCCGGTGCCAGCCGTTTAGGTCGGCGCAGCCGGTGGGCCGCTAGCAGTCTGCTGAAAAAAGGAAGGCCAGGGCTCTGCCCTGGACCCGTCATGCGTCGTGCGAAGAGCACGCTCCTCGCGTGACGAGCATGCTGTTCGCATGACGGGGCCGAAAGGCCCCAGACCCCATCCGCTAAGTGATTGGATTGCAAAGGCTCCGCCTTTGCTGGGGTGCAGGGGCAAAGCCCCTGGCCTTCTTTCGTTGCTTTACGACGGACAGACTTCAGCGTTTTTCCGCAGCCTGCTAGAGCATGATGGCTTCAGGTCGGAGCCATCATGCTCTAAGATTTTCTTATTCAGAGCGCCATCCGGGCTTTCCAACCATCGGGACCCCAATCCCGGTCCCCATTTTGCGGACCCGGTGCTCGCGAATTGAGGACCCGGTTCCGCCTCAAGCCATCGCGCTCTAACAGCGAGCTTTGCAAAGATATCTTGGTATGCGGCTTCGTGCCGTTTCCTGGGCTGGCCGTGGCCGATCAGTTCGAGCCGGTCAACAGAAGCCGCACCCTCCGTGATCCTGCCTTTCAACCGGTAGCGACGCAGCGGCGTGTCAGGCGGGAGTGGCCAGCAATTCGGCGAGATTCGTATCCAGATGCGCAATGAAGTTGGGATCGGTCCCGAACAGCGCCAGATGACCATCGATGCTGCCGATTGGCCTGAACTCGCTTCCAGGGACCAGTTGCTGCTCGGCTTGGCAATCGGCTGGTGGGAAGAACATGTCGTGGCTCACCGGCATCACGAATGTCTTCGCCTTCACGCGGCCCAGCGCCGCTTTCAGGTCGCCACCCGTGTGCCGGCTGACGTCGCCGCGCTGCCATTTCCAGGCCATGCACAGCAGGTCGTTCGGGTCCATGGGTGCGAAGTAGCCAACCATAAAGTTATCGATGAACTCGCGCAGCGTCGGAAAACCCAGCGCGGCTGGGCGACCTTGCTGATAAAATTCGGTGCTCCAGCCCATCACCGCCCACAGCTTGGCATGCCGCCTCAGGCCAGCCGCGACGTCGGATGACTGCGCATAGTTGCCATCCTGGAAGGCCGGATCCGATGTAATCGTCTCGGCGAGGGTTTCGGCGAACAGAAAGTCGTGATCGGTGTTTTTGGCGGTGCCCGCGATCGGTGCGGCACGCTGGACCATGTCCGGGTAGCGGACGGCCCATTCGTAGGTCTGCTGCGCGCCCATGGAGCCGCCCACCACGAGCGCCAGGGTTCCGATGCCGAACCTTTCGGTCAGCAGCTTATGCTGCGCCCGCACGTCGTCACCGATCCGCACCTTGGGGAAATTCGCCCCGCCCTGGGCGCCTGGCGTATTGTGGGGCGAGGTCGACAGCCCGTTGCCGATCTGATTGACCACGAGGATGAAGTACTTGTCGGGATCCAGCGCACGGCCCTGGCCGATGTAGACCTGCTCCCAGATCTTGCTGGTGCCGGAGTACCACGTCGGCACCAGAATCGCATTGTCCTTGGCGGCGTTGAGCTTGCCGTGCGTGGCGACCGCGAGAGTGCAGTTCGCCAGCGAACCACCCTCTTCGAGCTCCAGGGGGCCAATGTTCATCAACTCGTAGGGCCCGTGTGCCTCTTGGGAGTAGTAGGGATTGTCAATCACATTCTATCCCTTTCATCGCTTCTCGAAGACCGCCCTCGGACGGGTACGCTGACAGGCCGTGCACGGTTCACGGCACATCGACCCGGCTTCCCACGCTCAGCTCATCACAAAGCCGGGGTAGCCCCTGATGGCCACCTCCTCGCATTTCTGATGGTAGCTTCCAACGCCACCGGCGTACGAAAGCATTCGCCGCTGCTTTCCAGGGACGTTCGAGCCCATGTACCACGAGTCGGTCTTCACAATGAGCGTCGCGTTGGCTACTTCGTCGTGGTACTTGACCCACTCATCTTGCGCCTCATTGGTCGGCTCAATCTCGGTCCGGCCGCGAGCCCTCATCCAGCCAATGCAGGCCGTGATCCAGTCCACCTGGTGCTGCAGGCAGGTGGTCATGTTGCACAGCGCAGCCGCCGGTGACAGCGGCGCACCGGTGGTGAAGAGGTTGGGATAGCCCTTGATCATCAGGCCCAACGTGGTGCGAATGTCCTTGCTCCACTCGTCCTTCAGCGAGCGACCGCCGCGTCCGCGAATGTCGATGTGGGTCAGGGCACCGGTCCCGGCGTCGAAACCGGTGGCTAGGACCAGGATGTCGATCTCGTGCACCTTGCCATCGGCGGTTTTCACACCTCGTTCGGTGAGGCGCTCGATCGGAGTTTCCTTCA
>JAFAHH010000037.1 GCA_019237355.1 Acetobacteraceae bacterium
CCTTGGAACGGGCGGTTACCGCGGTCACGATCCTGCCGGCCTTGGAACGGGTGGTCACCGCGGTCGCGATCCTGCCGGCCTTGGAACGGTCGATCCCCGCGGTCGCGATCCTGCCGGCCTTGGAACGGGTGGTCACCGCGGTCGCGATCCTGTCGGCCTTGGAACGGTCGATCCCCGCGATCTTGCTCGGGCCTGCCGTGGGATGGCCTATCGCCGCGAAAAGGCTTGCCGGGCCCTGGCTGGCCCTGGGAGCCGTGGGATCCATATTGCCCTTGCGACCGGTCACGGCCTTGATCTCGGTCGCGGAACGGCCGTCCGCCGCCGGGCCGGCTGGAATTTGGTGGTTTCATCCTGCGCATATAGACCCGATCCGGTGTGAGGGAAACTGCTCGGGACCAAGCCGTTCGTTGACAATGCCGGGTCAACCGGCGTACTTGCGGGCTATTCGAGGGAGGGGTGCCCGAGTGGCTAAAGGGGACGGACTGTAAATCCGTTGGCGGCAGCCTACGTTGGTTCGAATCCAACCCCCTCCACCAGCCCATCGCTCACGATTATCCGTAGCCGTCCGCAAATTTAGGCAGATCGCGCCTGATTCGAATTGCTTGCAATTCTACGAGCGCGTGACCGGGTCCCTACGGGCGAGCGCGATGGGGCCCAACGATACGCGCAATAGCCACGCTAGGGTGCGATGGCTCTAGAGCGGTTTCCACTAACGTGGAACCGCTCTAGCTTCTTTTTGCGAGCAGATTCACGCGATGGGATCACCTGCGGCGATCCCACTTGATCGCGATCTGCTCTAGAGCAGTTTCCACTCACGTGGAACCGCTCTTGGCTTGTTTTGCGAGCAGATTCACGCGATATGGATCGCCTTCGGCGATTCCACCTGATCGCGATCTGCTCTAGGCAGACTCAGGTTCCCGATCGCAAGCATGAACGTAAGGGCGCGTGAACGAGCCGCTGCGCCCCTGATATGGCAGATGAGGTGGGTTCAGAGACCGGGGCGGATGACTATCCCGCGGCGGGCTTTTTCTGGCCGTCCTGTCTATCGCCGGCCGTCTCAGTCTCATGCCGGTCCGGTGAGGGACGGCCGGCAGGCTCGTGCTGGCCAGCCTCGCCGCCTGGTTTTACCCCATGCGGATCGCGCTTCTGAGCGCGCTCGTCGGCCGCTTTCGCGTCCTCAGCGCTGCCATGCGGGTCCGCCATTCAGCCCCCCTCGCCCGACTGCTGCTTTTCCTGTTCTTTTTTGAGCTCCGCCTTCCGCTTGGTCCTTACCGCCGGTGGATCGCTGGCCGGGAAGCTCTCCCAGGAGGCCTCCTCGGCCCGCTCGTCATCGCGCTTGGTAGGGTTCTGCGGCGCCTTTTCCGTGCTCATCACTCTACTCTCCTTCAAGCGGCAGGCTCGAGCTTGACCTTCAGCCAGCCAGGCTGCCGCTGATCGAACGCCTCGTAGGCGGCGATAGCATCGCTTACCGGCTCTACTTTGGTCAGGATTTTGACCGGGTCAATGACGCCGCTGCGCACCAGGCCGACCAAGTGGGGCACGTATTTGCGATGGTGGCAATTGCCCATCTTCACCGTCAGGTTCTTGTTCATCGCCATGCCGATTGGGAAGGTCCTGGCGACGGGAGGATAGACGCCGATAATCCCGAGCGTCCCAGCCTTCGCGAGGGCTTCAACGCCCCATTGCAATGCCTGGCTTGGCGCATCACCGGGGTGCCAATGATCGCCCTTGGGGCGGGCGTTGGGGGCAATCTGCTCCACTTCCTTCTCGAATTCCTTCTCCTGTGATTTGTCCCGGCCGGGTCCGCTGTGCGGGTGCTCAGCATCCACACCCACGGCATCGATCACTCGGTCAACCCCGATGCCGCCGGTCAGCTCGACGATGGTTTGGACCGGATCTTCTTGGTCGAAGTTGATGGTTTCGGCGCCCTGAACCTGCGCCATCGAGAGCCGGTCGATTTTCGAGTCGATCGCCAGGGCCCGGCCAGCGCCTTGCAACTTGGCGCTCGCAATCGCGAACTGCCCGACCGGTCCGCAGCCGAACACGGCGACGGTATCGATTTACCTGCAGGCGCCTGCTTATTCATCAAAAGCGTTCCGATCGCCCGGCGATATTCGGACAGGGTCGTCCTTTACTGGCTAGCGACCTTGTTGATTGTTTGATGGTTTTCACTACCAGTAACGGCCAGGAGAATCGAAGCC
>JAFAHH010000693.1 GCA_019237355.1 Acetobacteraceae bacterium
CGGGGTGCATGGCGAAGCGGCGCAGCACTTCGACATGGGCATGCCCGGCGCCTAGCAGGACGATGTCGGTCCTAATGGGCGCCGCTTGGTGCATTCCTCTGGCGGCCCGCCTTCATCCGGCGGTGGAGCGGAGACCCGGGAAGAGGAGGGGCAGGGCACTGATTTGGCGCCATCCCTCACCCTCGGTGGTGCGCTGGACCTGCAGGTTATCGAAGTAGCGATCCAGCACGGCCGCCCGCTCTTGAGCCAGCGGGGGCGAGCAGTAATCCTCTTCTTCCCACACCGCCGACCCGTCCTCCTTGGCCCGGGCGCCCGTGAGCGAGCGGGTGAGGGCTCGGCCGAATGGGTGCATGGATTGGAACTCCCCGGCTTCCAGCCGTTCTCTGAGTTCCCCCAGCCGATCTTCTTTCGCCCGAGCGGTCACGAGATAGAAGGCCATGGGCTTATCCTTTCACCGCAGCTTACTCGCCCGGCTATATGGGGGCAGCTTTAGGTGGGCCTCAAGCGGGGCGGGGCAGCCGCCCTCACGCGCTGGCCCTGAAACCGAGGTTGACCTTGCCGTGAAAGGGGAAATGCTGGCTTGCGCTCCGGAGCCACGCCGACATGTCGATTAGCGTCTTTGTCTCAACGGTTTCCGACGAGTTTCGCCGCTACCGCGATCAACTGCGCACCGACCTGACGCGGCACAATGTCGAGGTAAAGGTTCAGGAGGACTCAAGGGGCTTGGCCAGCGACAGGCCCGCGCCCCTGGCAAAGGTTTTTGGTGCTCGCCGGCGGACAGCAGCATCAGGGACTCTAGAGCCAGCGGTTCTTTGATGGATGACGGTACAGTCCACATCCTTCGGTCCCCCATTTGCGCAATTCACTCACGGACGGGTCGCGCCCGGAGCGTCACTCGGCTGGCGGAAAACGTGATGCAGTTCAGGGAAGCATTACGCTCTGCACGCGATAGCCTTTCTCTCGCAACAGTTCGAGAAGGCTGCCATGGCCGCTGAGGTGCCCGGCGCCAACAAGCACGACCACGTTCCCGGATGATAGCTGCTCTTCAAGCTTGGGCATCCAGGCGAGGTTCCGCTCTTCCAATATATGAAGCCAAAACACCGCCGCGTCAGCGTGGCTGACAAATTGTGCCTCGCTCAGCCTCTGAATCGAGTCGAAGTCGCCCATGTTTATAGCAGCAACGAGGCGGCCACGCACTTCGCTGGGGTCGGTGGCGAGCTTACGACGAATGTTGCCTACATACACGCTATCAGGGACGGCAACCATTTCCTTGTAGAATAGCTCTTTCGTATCTAGCGAAACGATTTGGATTCCGCTCCGCTGCGCTACGGTCCAAAAGATGTTGAAGATGTTGTTGCGGGATTTTGCGAACGACTTGTCGCATGTTTCTAGGCGGAATGCTGTCACTGCTGGCGGAAGCAGAAGGGCAGAGTCAGGCGACATCCCGCACGCCGCCACCCTGTCTCGGAACGCCTTGACTTCGCCTGCGGTCAACTCCTGAGCCAGCGAGCCATGGCTGCGGATCATCCAGCTAGGCTGCGGCGGTTCGGGATCGGAAGGCTGCCACTCGACAACGAGGGCGTGGGCCCCGTCTAGAACAGACATGGACGGCTGCCTGAGACGGGAATCGCCATCGTTCAGGGAACCGATAAACGTGCTCGTCCTGCCGTTCGGTGCCGTCACCTGAAATGCCGGGACCCCGTACGCCCCCACGGCCGGGTGGCCCATGCATACGGAAATCACTCCCGCCGCTGTTGATAAAACGAATATGACTATGCCGCTTACGACTGCAATCGACCGAAGCGGATGAGATTCTACATCGAGAAACCGCAACACCGTTTTTAAGATAGGGCCGCTCAGTCTAAAGATAACGCATGCCAATATGGTTAGCCAAACCCAGAGAGACGTATAAATCGCCGACATGACTACAATTGCCATATCTCCGGGAACAGATATTGCCATTTCCACAATACGGGATGGTTTAGGAAAATCGTGAGTGCTCCATAGGAAAACAATGTATACCGCTATCGTCCCCAGCAGCGCGGCCATGAAGAAGTCGCTGACCAAGGCGAGCCCCAGTGCAGCAGCCCTCTGCGACCCAACGAGTAATTTCAATAGCGCCCGAGTTTTCCATACAGAGAGGTAAGCGGTAACAGCACCGACCGCCATGGCCGTGTCGTCCAGATCGTCAGCGAGAGGCACGTGGCCTTCGAGGATACCTAAAGCCGCTACCGCCAGCCGGAAAACCTGTACCGCCAGCCGGAGGCTAAGAAACGCGATCAGGCTGCTTTCCCAGCATGCCTTGCTAAATTGTCGGTCGCCATATGTAAGCTGGAACAGCTTCAGCGTCCATGAAACCGCAGAGCTAGACAACGGCGCTGCACGTTTCGTCAAGAAAGTACTTATTTCGGCAAGCGCTTGTGGCTTTGCACGCTTCTCAGCGGACCCGGATAGCCAGTAAATGCCCGTCGCGAGCGCAACCGCTCCTGCCGGAACTAAGAAAATGGCTGCCAAGTCGTTTAACCAGGCCATCGCGAACAACCCAAATCCCCGACTGTTTCGGACCAACGTGCTGTGCAAAAGCCACCGCAAAAGTTAAGATTTTCGCACCAAAATCAGGCCATTGAAAACAAATGGCTTTTTTGCTGCGTAAATTAGCTGCATAATGGACCTCATGAAGTACGGCTACGCGAGGGTGTCACCGGGGCGGCAAGAGCGAGAGCGTGGACGCGCAGGCGCGGCAACTGACCAAGGCCGGATGCAAGAGGGTATTCCGGGACCTGCATGTGAGCTGGCCAAGACCGACCGCGCAGCTTCGCCGCGTGATCGATGCGCTTGAAGCGGGCGGCGTGCTGATGGTGACGCGGCTCGACCGGCTGGCGCGATCAACCCGCGACCTGCTGAACACCTTGGCCGCGATCACTACGAAGGGCGCGGGTTCAGATCCTTGGCCGAGACATTCGCCGACACCGCTGCTTGTCACCGACGGCTAATGCTCACCGTGCTAGGCCGGCCTGCGGAGTTCGATCATGACCTTATCCGGGCGCGCACCAGCGAGGCCCGCGAGCGGGCCAAGCGGCGCGGCGTGAAAATGGGCCGCAAGCCGAAGCTCACCCGGCACCAGCAGTGCGAAGCGATTAAGCGGCGCGACGTGGACGGCGAGCCGATCCGGGACATTGCCCCCAGCTACAACGTCCACAACAGCAG
Organism: Acetobacteraceae bacterium; assembly: GCA_019237355.1. Taxonomy (GTDB): domain Bacteria; phylum Pseudomonadota; class Alphaproteobacteria; order Acetobacterales; family Acetobacteraceae; genus JAFAHH01. The sequence goes on from JAFAHH010000693.1 coordinate 3,208, forward strand.
GATTTCTCGTTTGACCGTGTCGAGCTCGATCTACGACGGAACAGGAGTCTCTGATCGGTGAATCGCGAGGAAATTGAAGGAAGATGTGCGTGCAAGCGATAGAGATATTGTAGGAGAAAAAGCTTGGCCAATTCACGGCGTCGCCGTATTAGCCCCGGGATACCGCTCACTGATGCTCATCGCACCTTATTTGCTTCCGTACAGAAACGAGGCGCCCAATCGGTTTGTTTCTTCAATAATAAAGGGGGTGTTGGAAAGACCACGCTTGTGGCGAATCTTGGAGCTGAACTCTCTCTAAACTTTGAGGCCCGAGTTCTCGTCGTTGACGCTGATCCTCAGTGCAACCTAACTCAGTACGTGCTCGGCGATGAAGAGGTTTTAGAGACGTATAATAACTCCAATGACCCAGAAAGCGTATATTCGGTTATTCGACCTCTTTCCCTTGGAAAGGGTTACGGAACCAATTTACCGATTCGTCAATCTGAGGCCTTTGGCTTCGATATCATTATAGGTGATCCGCGTCTTGCTCTTCAGGAGGATCTGCTCGCCAGCGACTGGAAAGACGCGAGGGGTGGAGGAATGCGCGGCATAAGAACCACATTCGTTTTTGCAGACCTGGTTTCGAAAGCAAAAGACCTAAAGTATGACTTTATACTTTTTGATATGGGGCCATCCTTAGGAGCCATCAATAGATCTGTTTTGCTTGCTATGGATTTCTTTGTAGTCCCGATGTCGATTGATGTTTTTTCGTCATGGGCAATCCGGAATATTGGGAATACTATCAACATTTGGCAGAGGGAGCTTAAGACAGGAATCGCACTAGCCGAGGACCCCGCTGAGCTAGAAAGCATAGATCGCACCCGGACAATTAGGTTTCTAGGATACGTAACCCAACAGCACAGAGAGAGGACAGAGGAAGATGCTGACCTGGATGTAGTGGAGAGTGATGAGGCATCCGAAACCCGCCGAAAGCGAATTGTCCAAGCATATGAAGAGATCAGCGAAAAATTCCCAGAACAAATCTCTGATAGCCTCGGTCGTTTCCTAGATTGTGTGGAGATTAATCCCTTTCTGGGAAATGTGCGCCATCTCGGAAGCTTGGCTCCGAAATCACAGAGCCAGCACTCACCGATGATTTCCGTACGCGGGACTGGCCGCTTTGTGCAATCACGCAAGCAAGCGCGGGAGATTTATCGAGATATTGCTCGTCGATATCTGGAAAACTTGGAAAAGTTTTTAAGATAGATATGTTCAACGCTGATTTGATAGACGATCTCGCTCGCGAGAAGGTCGTGCTATTCTTGGGCGCGGGCGTGTCTGCCAGTGCAGCGACCGCAAGCGGGGGAAAGATCGCTGGATGGGAAGACTTCCTCTCGAAAAGTGCACGTTCCCTAGAATCCAAAATCAAAAGTCAGGTTGATGACCTTATTCAGAAGAAAGATTATCTGCTTGCTTGTGAAATCCTAAAAACTACTCTGGCCGAGGCGTGGAGCCAACGTATTACCGACGAGTTTGGCCAAAGAGCTGCACCTTCGGGTCTCCACAGGGCGATTATCAGCTTAAGGCAGAGGCTTATTATCACAACAAATTTCGACAAACTTTTGGAAACTGCATGGGAATCATTAGATGAAAGGGATACACATTACCCCAGCACGCTAACCGTGATTGACGAGAACGTTTTCAAATCTCTGAAGGATCACTCGCGGAAATATATAATCAAAATTCATGGCACAGTAGACAACCCTAACTCTTTAGTATTTTCTCGATCTGAATATATTCGCTCGGCGTTCGGCAACTTACGATACACTGAATTCCTAGAGAGCCTGCTTCTCAACTATACGTTCCTATTCATCGGATTCTCTATGAATGATCCGGCGATCACATCACTGATGGAAATGTATGCCTTAAAATTCCCAACAGCAAGACCTCATTATATATTTGCAGCTGGGCCAATTGCTGAAAACATTATTGAGATAAATAAGCGGCTCCGGAAGCTGGTGCACATCGTCTATGATCCCGCGAATGATCATGCCGAACTGACATTAAAGGTTTCAGAGCTTGCGAAGTCGGTGACTGAGCGCCGTCGGGGAATGTTTGCTGAGTGGATTGGCTTAACCAGCGGCGGTTTCGACACCGGGGCCTGAGGCGGCTTTATGAAGACGACGACCGGCGCGAGATCAACCCACAGCAGGCGGATAAAATCGCGCGCATGTTGGCGCGCCTCGACGAGGCGACACGCCCCGAACAGATGGATTTGCCGGGTTTTCGGCTGCATCCATTGAAAGGCAATCTTGCCGGTTTTTGGAGCATCACCGTTGGCGCGAACTGGCGGATTATTTTCCGATTCGAGCACGGCGACGCGACCGATGTTGATTTAGTCGATTACCATTAGCGAGGAGGCGACAAATGCCGATGAAAAATCCACCCCATCCCGGGCTTTCGGTGCGGCACGACTGCATCGAACCGCTCGGTCTCACCATCACTGAAGCGGCAAAAATTTTGGGCGTGACTCGCCAGACCCTCAACAACGTTGTCAACGGCAAGAGCGGGATTTCCGCGGATATGGCGATCCGGCTCGGCAAGGCATTTGGCGGTGATGCGGAAACGTGGCTACGGCTTCAGATGGCCTACGATCTTGCACAGGCCCGCCAGCGCGAGAGCGAGATCAACGTCAAGCCAGTATCGCGACGAAAGCTACATGCGCCCCACCTTTGATTGCACGCCGCGCGGAACTAGCCGCGAGTTCCCATAAGCACCCTCTGCGATTTAGGAGATGGTCGGCGGCATGAAATAGCGCTAGCCGAGGTTATCTCCGGGCGGTACAGGCGAGAGCGCTTTGACGCACAGGAGCGGGGCGGGTGCGGGGTAACCAGCTCAAACCGTCCGCCCGGCAGCAGGAGCAGTAGCGCTGGAAGCACGACTCCGGCGACTGTTCGATCGGCGACCTCGCTGAACTATTCTCGGCGCTGCGGGCCGAGAGTCTAACCGCGCGCTCCTCCGGCGAAGGCCCGCCACATAGCGCCGCGCGGTTGGATCGCGGCGAGGAAATTGCGCGCCGAACAGCGCTGAAGCGGATGGCTCAAGTCAAACGGGGGACGGGCGGATCAGCAACAGCCGGGGCTCTTGCGGAAGTGCCCCTCCGCTTGGATGAGGTCATGGCCAGCGCGACCGCGGCTCGTTCGCGGCGCATTGCCAGGCGCGCATCACCCCAGCGGGACTGGAAGACCAAGGTCGTGCCTGAGCCAGTCGGTCGCCCGGCCAACCGGGGGGGACCGGGGCAGATACGGCCTCAATCGTGGCGCCAGCCGGACCAGCTCGCCCGGGCCGATCTTCAGCTCTTTTTCTTCTGCCGCCTCCTGCCCCTGCGGCGCCGCAGATGGGGTATTGGCCTGACCCCGATCGGGGCTACTTCGTGTCGCCAATTGCGTCGCAGTTACAAGGCCGTTTCCCATCGGCAAACGGTGAATGGGAGGACGAAAAGCCTCAGAGCCTCCGAGACAACCAAATCCCACCGAGGCCAATGATCAGGGCCACGAGCCCGGGCCACTTCGTTCATGGTCATTCTCGCAGCCTCCCTAGGACCAGCACAACTATGTAGGCTGACACCGAAGGCGATCCAAACCACTGAGCTTAGCCCAACGCGCCCGGAAATCGCCGGCGCGACCACGCCGCCGATGGTAAACCCCAGGGCGACAGCGTTGATACTTGCGGCAAGGAGCTTGACCGCTCGTTATGGATAAGGCTCATCTGAGCGATGCTGGCATACACCCCGAGAGTGCGATCTGCTCTCGCCGGGAGATGTTTGGGCTTGACAGGCAATCGACGGTTGTGTTCTTTATGCGTTCGTGCCCTGGACGCCTCCTCCCCTCCCAACCGGCCTTTCGGATCGCCTGGCCCTCATCATTGAGAGCCTACGCGGTGTGATCGCCGCGCATATGGTGAAGGATCGGTCGGCTGTGGCGATCATGTTTCTGGCTTGGGCGCGGCTGGGCCGGTTGGCTTCGCGGTTTGAGAAGCTGGTGGCGGCGGTTCGCGCCGGGTGGCTTCCCTCGGCATTGGCGCCACGCGACCGAGCTGGGCGGGATTTTGAATTGCCGCGGCTGGAGGGCCTGCCCCCGCCTCGGCTGCCGGGTGGGTTCGGCTGGTTGATCCGGCTTGTGCCGGGGACAGCGGCGTATGGCGGGCAGGTGCAGCATTTGCTGGCCGATCCGGAGATGGCGGCGCTTCTGGCCAACGTACCGCAAGCAGGACGGATCCTGCGGCCCCTGTACCGGATGCTGGGGATCCGGCCCGGTCCGGAGCTGGTTGCGACGCGGCGCCGGCGGTCAGCATCGTCCGCCGGGTCTGCAGCTTCTGGTGAGCAGCCGGATGCGTCCGCGACCCGGGATGTTGCAATTTCCTCGCCGCCCGGGTCGGGGTTGAAAGCTTTGCCCGCGTCGCCGCCCTGGCAGGCCGAACTGCCGGGGCCTGACGATATGGAGGCGGCGGCCGGGGCCCCATCGCTCTCGCGCGATGGGAACCTGAATGGTGCGGGAGCTGACCCTCCGCTGGCCCGGCCTGCGCCGGCCTAAGGGCGCCGGGCTTTCGCGCGCCCAAAACGTTCCAGTCCAGAAACGGCCCGCCTTATCCCGCGTCGCCCAGGATGGGGTCAGTTCGCTGACAACCCAAACACCGGCCTTAGCTTGATCCCGATCCAGCTCCCCGGCAGCGCGGCCGCAAGCCAAAGGAAGCCGTGAAGACTGCCCGAGGAAATGCCCCCGACGAGCGCGCCGATATTGCACCCATACGAAAGCCGCGCGCCCACACCCATCAGCAGCCCGCCGAGCGCCGCGCCAACCAAGCTGCGCAGCGGGGGCCAGTTCTGGCGCCGGAATGCACCTTGCCAAGCGGAGGCGGCGATCGCGCCCAGGATGAAACCGATGTCCATCAAGGACGAATCGTTCCGGAGGACCGACCCGGCCAGCATGCGCGGCGGGCCCGCCCAGGACCAGAAGGTCGCGAGTGTCGGCAGGTCCACCCCGGCGGCGGCGACCGCCTTGGCGCCCCAAATGGTCAGGCCCGTGGTGACCCCCCAGGGCGCGCCGGAAAGGAGGAAAGCCACGGCCGCGAGCAGGCCGATCCCGATTGCCGCCCGGAGCCGGGCCGGGGAGGGGCGCTGGCCCCCACGCACCATGGGCGCA
>JAFAHH010000708.1 GCA_019237355.1 Acetobacteraceae bacterium
CTGATCTGGGAGAGCGCGATGGAGGGGCGCATCGAGCGCTTCACCTACCGCGCGCTGACCGATCGCGTCGCCCGCTTTGCCGGCGCTTTGGCTGCGCGCGGAGTCGGGGCCGGCGACCGGGTGGTGATCTACATGCCGATGGTGCCCGAAGCGGCGATCACGATGCTCGCCTGCGCCCGGCTCGGCGCGATCCATTCGGTCGTGTTCGGCGGGTTCGCCTCACGCGAGCTGGCCGCCCGCATCGAGGGCGCGGAGCCGCGGGTGATTATCTCGGCCTCATGCGGGCTCGAGCCCGGCCGGGTGGTGCAGTACAAGCCGCTGCTCGAGGGGGCGATAGGCCTTTCCGCCCATAAGCCCGCTGCCTGCATCATCTTACAGCGCGATACTGCCCGGGCAGAGCTGCAGCCCGGCCGCGACCATGATTACGCCGAGGTGGTGTCCGCTGCTGCGCCGCACGAGCCGGTGCCCGTCGCCGCCACCGATCCGCTCTATATTCTTTACACGTCCGGCACGACCGGCAAACCTAAGGGCGTAGTGCGCGACAACGGAGGCCATGCCGTTGCGCTGTATAATTCAATGAACATGATTTACGGATTGGATGCGGGAGACCGCTTCTGGACAGCATCCGATGTTGGCTGGGTCGTCGGGCACAGTTACATTGTGTACGGACCGTTGCTGCGCGGCTGCACCACGATTATGTATGAAGGCAAGCCGGTCGGCACCCCCGATGCTGGGGCGTTCTGGCGGGTCTGCGCGCAGCATGGCGTGCGCGTGCTGTTTACCGCTCCGACCGCATTGCGCGCAATCAAGCAGCAGGATTCTGAGGCTGGACTATTGCGCCATTACGATATGTCCAAATTCGAGGCCCTTTTCCTAGCCGGTGAGCGATGCGATCCGCCGACTGCGATCTGGGCGGCCGACAAACTTCAGCGTCCGGTCGTTGATCATTGGTGGCAGACCGAAACCGGTTGGGCAATTACCGCGGGCTTCCGGGGACTAGGCTGGTTCCGCTCCAAGCCGGGGGCAGGAGGCCGGCCATGCCCTGGCTACGACTTGCAAGTTTTAAGCGATGAAGGCGCGGTGCTCGGGCGCGGGCAGCACGGCAATCTCTGCGTCCGGCTGCCCCTGCCACCCGGTTGTGCGCCGACGCTGTGGCAAGACGACGAAGGTTTCCGTCGTTCCTATATCGCTGACTTTCCTGGCTGGTACCGAACTGGTGATGCCGGGATGATCGATGAGGACGGCGATGTCTGGGTGATGGGCCGTACCGACGACATCATCAATGTGGCAGGTCACCGGCTTTCGACCGGCGCTATGGAGGAAGTGCTCGCAAGCCACCCTGATGTGGCGGAATGCGCAGTGGTTGGCGCGGCAGATGAACTAAAAGGCCAAGCGCCGCTCGGCTTTGTGGTGCTTAAAGCCGGCAAGAGCCGCGCAGAGCCCGAGGTGGCGAAGGAACTTGTGGCTTTGGTGCGGGAGCGGATCGGGCCTGTTGCCGCGTTCAAGCAAGTGCGCGTGGTCACGCGTCTTCCCAAGACAAGGAGCGGTAAGATCCTGCGCGGCAGCATTCGCAAGATCGCAGATAGACAAGAGGCTCCTGTGCCGCCCACGATAGATGACCCGGCGAGTCTCGAGGAAATCAAAGCGGTGCTGGGAGCCGCTGGTCCAGGCCCTGTCCATTAGAGCGCGATGGCTTGAGGCGGACTCGGGTTCCCAATTCGCAAGCGAATTGGGGTCCCGATCGTCGGAAACCCTGTATCGCGCTCTGAACCAAAGTTCTCGGCTAATGACGCACTCTGGCCGGGCTTGCATCCGGCCATCGCTGTCGCTTCGTCATTCACCGATATCGTGGAGCTTACCGCCGCTGCTCTGGCCGCGGGCGGATTTTGATTGCGGAGTGTTGGTATTCCCAGCGCTTGTCCCCGCCGGGCCCGTGGCATTGCCCGTCGTACTGGAGCCCGGGACTTGCGTCGTCTGCGGCGTCGATTTCGCCTTGCCGCTCTCGGGGCTAACGGCGTGTTGCGTCTGCCCCGAGCCGGGCGTGCCGGTCGTTTGGGCGAGCCCAGCCGTGGCCCATAAAATTGCTGCAGCCGCAGCCGCGATCAGGGTGCTTCGCATCCCTTTCTCCCTATGCCAAGCTTGCGGAGCCTCTGCTCCTCTGCTTCAAACCCACTCAGGCTTGCCGAGTTCGGATGCTCCGGATCAGGATCTTCACGCCTGGATGTCTGCCCTGCGAAACTGAGGAGGAACAAAGATGGGACGGCTCGCAAGCTCTTTGGTGCTGGTTCTGCCCTGGCTTGCCCTCGGCGGTTTCGGCGCTGCGATCGCACAGGGCACGCCTGAGGGTGCCTCGGCAGCGGAGGGCGAGAAGTTATTCAAGCAGCAATGCGCCGCCTGCCACAGTTTGAGTGCCTCCGACCCGCCCCGGCAAGGACCGCCTCTCGCCGGAGTGTATGGGCGCAAGCCCGGCAGCGCGCCAGGATTCAAGTACTCGTCTGGCTATGCAAAAGCCGATTTCGGCTGGGATGAACAACATCTCGATGCATACTTAACAAATCCGCAGGCGGTAATACCCGGCTCTAATATGCTCTACCGCCAGTCCAAGCCGCAGGTGCGGCAAGCGATCATTGCCTATCTGAAGGAGCAGCACTGACATGGCCAAGCCGATCCACTCCATGGTCCGCGTGCTCGAGGAGCAGCGGTCGGTCGATTTTTACCTCACTGCGTTCGGGATGGAAGTCGCGGAGCGCTTCGCCTTCGAGGGCTTCACCTTGGTCTATCTCCGTAGCCCCGAAAGCGAGTTCGAGCTTGAACTGACGATCAATCATGACCAGAAGGAGCCATACCAGCTCGGGAACGGCTACGGGCATATCGCCTTCTCGGTCTCCGACCTCGAAGCCGAGCATCAGCGCGTCTCGTCTGCTGGCCTCAATCCCATGCCCATCAAGGAGATGGTCTATCAGGGCCGCAAGCTCGCGAAATTCTTTTTCCTGCAGGACCCGGACGGGTATCGCATCGAGGTGCTGCAACGTCAGGGCCGCTACATCTAAGAAACAAAGGAGGAAACGGATGCGCGAGATCGATAGGCGGACCCAAATCGGCCGCCGCGTGCTGTTACGCGGTGCGGCAACCGCCATTCCGGCAGCCGCGCTGGCTTCGGCTGGGATGGGGATATCAGCCCAGGCGATTTGGGCACAGTCGGCCAAGAACCTCAACCCGCACACGATGGCCACCCTGGTCCTGGTCGCCCGCGATATTTACCCACACGATCAAATCGCCGATTCCTATTATGTGAAGGCGGTTCAGCCCTATGACGAAAAGGTGGCCACCGACTCGAAGCTTCGTGAAATGATCGAGCAAGGCGTCGCCCGGCTCGATGCCGATGCGCAGAACCATTTCAAAACACCCTATATCGAGGTGCTTTCCCAGCAAGGCCGATTAACCATTCTCCAAGGCGAAACATTGGTGCCGTTCTTCAATAAGCTTCGCTCCGATCTCGTCGTGGCGCTCTATAACCAGCCCGATCTGTGGCGCCGCTTTGGCTACCTAGGGTCATCGTTCGAATACGGCGGATACATCAACCGGGGTTTCAACGATATCGATTGGCTGCCCAAGGTTTGAGGGAGTAATCAGCTATGGCCAATTTCGACCTGAACGATGATGGCGTTTTCGTCATCGTGGGCTCCGGCGCCGGCGGCGGCACCCTGGGCAACGAGCTCGCGCAAAAGGGCATCAAGGTGGTGATCCTGGAGGCGGGAGACCGCGTGGAAATCCAGGATTTCGTCAACGACGAGTGGGAAAGCTTCAAGCAGCTTGCTTGGAAGGATATGCGCACCACCTCCGGCACGTGGCGGATTGCGAAGGACTTCCCGAACCTTCCGGCGTGGACGGTGAAAGCCGTCGGCGGCACAACGGTCCACTGGGCCGGCGCCTCGCTGCGCTTCCACGATTTCGAGTGGAAAACCCGCAGCGTCTATGGCGCCATCCAAGGCGCGAACTTGCTGGATTGGCCGATCACGCCTGAAGAGATGGCGCCGTGGTACGACAAGGCCGAGGATAAAATGGGCGTCACCGGCACGCATGGCATCCCGCGCCTGCCCGGCAACAATAATTTCAAGGTGCTGCAGGCGGGTGCGCTAAAAATCGGCTACAAGGAAGTGCACACTGGCAACATGGCCATCAATAGCCAGCCCCGTGACGGCCGTGGGTCATGCCAGCAGCTCGGCTTCTGCTTCCAAGGCTGCAAGACCGGCGCCAAATGGTCCACGCTTTACACCGAAATACCGAAGGGTGAGGCGACCGGCAACCTTGAAGTGCGGCCGAATTCGATGGTCGTGAAAATCGAGCATGACGATTCGGGCAAAGTTACAGGTGTGGTCTATGCCGATACCGAGAACAAAGGGACACTGAAGCGGCAAAAAGCCCGTGTCGTTGCGGTCGCTGGTAACTCCGTCGAAAGTCCGCGCCTGTTGCTGAACAGCGCATCTAGCAAGTTCCCGGATGGGCTTGCCAATAGCTCCGGCCAGGTTGGGCGCAACTACATGCGGCACACTACCGGGAGCGTGTTCGGCGTGTTCGACAAGCCCGTGAACATGTTCAAGGGAACCGTAATGGCCGGCATCATCCGCGACGAGTCCGGGAACAATCCCTCGCGCGGCTTCGTGGGGGGCTACGAGATGGAGACAATCTCGCTCGGTCTGCCGTTCTCGGCCGCGTTCCTCGAGCCGGGCGGCTGGGGCCGCGAATTTGCCAGTAGGCTCGACGACTACACGCGCCTCGCCGGAATGTGGATCATCGGGGAAGACATGCCGCAAGAGTCCAATCGCGTGACCTTGAACACGAACGTGAAGGACGAGTACGGCCTACCCGTGGCCAACGTGCATTACGATGACCATCCAAACGATGCCGCCATGCGCGAGCACGGGTACCGTCAGGGCAGCGCCGTTTACGACGCGGTCGGCGCAACCCGCATCATTGGCGTGCCCCCTTACCCCAGCACCCACAATGTCGGCACCAACCGGATGAGCGCTAATCCGCGCGACGGTGTGGTCAACAGATGGGGTCAGACGCACGACATCAAGAACTTATTCGTCTCGGATGGCAGCCAATTCACGACCGGCGCTGGCTGCAACCCCACCCTCACCATCGTGGCACTCGCGATGCGCCAGGCAGACTATATCGCGCACCAAATGGGTCAGAAGAACATTTGATCTGCAAGCGCGGCTGACCATCTCCGGTCAGCCGCGCCGTTCAAGCAAGCAGCTTGTCAATGGTAATGGGTAGGTCGCGAATGCGCTTACCCGTCGCGTGGTAAACCGCGTTGGCGATTGCAGCGGCCGTGCCCACAATGCCGATCTCGCCCACGCCCTTCACGCCGAGCGGACTCACCTTATCGTCCTGCTCTTCGATGAAAATCACCTCGATATCCTGCACGTCGGCGTTCACGGGAATATGGTACTCGGCGATATTATGATTGATGATGCGCCCGAGCTTGTGGTCGATCATCGACTCTTCCTCGAACGCCATGCCGATTCCGAACACCACTGCCCCGAGGATCTGGCTGCGCGCCGTCTGGGTATTCAGGATCTTGCCCGCTGCCACGGCATTTACAATCCGGGTCACGCGAACCACCCCGAGCTCCTCGTCCACACGGACCTCGGCGAAAATGGCCGAATGCGTGTAGCTGGAATAGCGCGCCTTCGTTAGCCGGCTTGGGCTGGCCGTTTCTTCCGCTTCGATCCGGTCAACGCCGCCCGCCTGCATCGCCTCGGCAATGGTAACGGCACGCGAGGGATCGGCCCTGAGCACGATCCGTCCGTTTACGAATAGAACGTGATCAAGGCTAGCATTCGCAAGCGGCGAATTTTCGATCCGTCGTGCATAGGCGAACAGCTTTTCCCGGGCGGCGTAGCAAGCCGCCTGCACGGCCGAACCCGCCGAAGCGGCCGTCATGGACCCGCCTTCGACCGGGCAGGTGGGGAGCGACGAATCACCGAGGCGTGCCGTCACGTTCTCGAGCGCCAATCCGAAGGCATCGGTGCCAATCTGGGTCAGGATTGTATAGGTGCCCGTGCCGATATCCGCGCTTGCGGTCGCAACTTCCAGCTTTCCCTCTCGCGTCAACACCGCGCGAGCACTGGTTTTTTCGAACATGGCCTCCCACACGCCGGTCGCCATGCCCCAGCCAATCAGCTCGCGCCCTTCGCGCATCGAGCGGGGCGGCGGCGGTCGCTTGTGCCAGCCAAAGCGCTCGGCACCTTGCGTATAGCACGCACGAAGCTCCTTGCTCGTAAGCTGCTTGCCCTCATTCTGGTCGGTGTCGGCGTAGTTCTTCAGCCGTAATGCGAGCGGATCAATTCCCGCGGAATAGGCAAGTTCGTCCATGGCCGTTTCGAGCGCAAAGACTCCGGTTGTCGCGCCGGGAGCCCGCATGTCGTTCGGCGTCGCTGTATTTATCTTCGCGAGCTTGTAGGTAAGGCTTACATTATCGCAGCGATACAATAGCCCCGACCAGTTGACCACGATCTCCTGGTAATCCTCGTACTCGGAAGTGCCTGCGACTGCGTCGTGCATGATCGCTTGCAGCGCCCCATCCCGGCTTGCACCAAGGGCCACCTTCTGAATCGTGTGCGGCCGGTAACCCAGGGTGAACATTTGATCGCGCGTCAGCACCACCCGCACCGAACGGTTGAGCGCAAGCACCGCCATTACCGCGAGAAACAATTGGTACTGCGGCCGCAAGCCAGAGCCAAATGCGCCGCCAACAAAGGGCGAAAGCACCCGAACCTTATCTTCATCGAGACCGAACACCGAGGCAATGTAACCGTGCGTGTTCTGCACGCCCTGGATTTTATCATAAACCGTGATCTTGCCGTCACCTTCCCAGATCACGGTCGCGGCATGCGGCTCCATCGGATTGTGGTGCTCGATCGCCAGCCGGTATTCGTGCGCGATCTTGATGGCGGCTTGCGCAAACGCGGCCTGGGCGTCGCCGCGCGGGCTCGGCGGCGGGCTGACGCCGGACCGCTTCTCCTTCGGCTCATAA
>JAFAHH010000812.1 GCA_019237355.1 Acetobacteraceae bacterium
TTCCGTTGCACTTGCTGCCATGGGCGTTTCGGGACGGACGCTGCGCGTATGCTGTCAGCAATATTTGGGCGTGAGCCCGCATCGCTATTTCCGCCTGCGCCGGCTCAATTTGGCGCGGCATGCGCTCCTGAACGCCGCGCCAGATTCGACCGTCCGAGAAATATCCAGCCGTTACGCCTTCAACGAGCCGGGGCGGTTTGCTGTCCTTTACCGGCTCCTATTCGGCGAATCGCCCTCGGCGACGCTGCGGCGCAGACCCGGCGCCGAGATTGTATAAGGCGAAGCGGCCTCAAAACCGTTGATTTGCCGCTTCTGCATAGGCCCGAGCCCGTCCTCAGCACGTCATTGCCGTGACTGGGCAAGTCAGTATAAGCCTGCCCGCAGACTTCTTTGGATACCCCTGATGAGTGCCGTTCTGCTGATCATTCACCTGTTTGTCACACTCGCCCTGATCGGCGTCGTGCTGATCCAGCGCAGCGAAGGCGGCGGCCTCGGGATCGGCACCTCACAGGGGATGGGCGCATTCATGTCAGGCCGGGGGACTGCCAATCTGCTGACCCGCACCACGGCAGTGCTGGCTGCCGCTTTTTTCATGCTTTCGCTGGCTCTCGCCCTGTTAAACCGGGGCACAACTGGGGTCGGCCGGTCCATTCTCGAGCAGCCCGCCCCGACCCTCCCGGTTGCACCAAAACCAGCAGAGCCGACTAAACCGGGTGGTCCCTCGGTCCCGACAACCGAATAATGTGCGCCGGGGCTTTCCCGCCCCCGATTCGGTTTCCTATACTGGCTGCCCATGACGCGGTTCGTTTTTGTCACCGGCGGCGTGGTCTCCTCCCTCGGAAAAGGAATCGCCTCGGCAGCGCTCGGCGCGCTTTTGCAGGCGCGCGGCTACTCCGTGCGGTTGCGCAAGCTTGACCCCTATTTGAATGTCGACCCAGGGACGATGAGTCCCTATCAGCACGGGGAGGTGTTCGTAACCGATGACGGGGCGGAAACCGACCTCGATCTCGGCCATTACGAACGCTTCACCGGTGTGCACGCGACCCAGGCCGACAATGCCACGACCGGGCGCATCTACGCCGACGTGATCGCGCGGGAGCGGCGGGGCGACTATTTGGGCGCCACGGTCCAGGTCATCCCGCACATTACCGATGCGATTAAAGAAACGATTGTGCGCGATACCGCCGGACTCGATTTCGCATTAATCGAAATTGGCGGCACAGTTGGCGATATCGAGAGCCTGCCATTCCTGGAAGCGATCCGGCAGCTCGGCAATGAGCTTGGGCCGGAGCGCGCTATGTTCGTGCACCTTACGTTGGTGCCCTACATTGCTTCCGCCGGCGAGCTCAAGACGAAGCCCACGCAGCATTCCGTAAAAGAGCTGCTGAACGTGGGAATTCAACCGCATATGCTGCTTTGCCGATGCGACCGGCCAATTCCTGGCAATGAACGGCGCAAAATCGCATTATTCTGCAACCTGCGGCCGGAGGCGGTAATCCCCGCCCTTGATGTCGACACGATCTATGCCGTGCCAATCAGCTACCATGAAGAGGGAATGGATCGCGAGGTGCTCCGGCATTTCGGCCTGCCGCATGGTGGAGAGCCGGACCTTTCGCGTTGGCGGCGGATCGTGGTCGCGATCCGCGCCCCGGAAGGCGAAGTCCGTATAGCCGTGGTTGGAAAGTATACCAATCTGCTCGATAGCTATAAGTCATTGGCGGAAGCCCTGATTCATGGAGGGATTGCGAACCGGATACGCGTGCAGCTCGATTGGCTGGACGCCCAGGTCTTCGATCGGCCCGATGCCGTCGCACGACTCGAGGATGTGCACGGAATCCTTGTACCCGGCGGTTTTGGGGAACGTGGTGCCGAAGGCAAGATGGCCGCGGTGCGTTTCGCCCGCGAGCGCCGGGTGCCTTTTCTAGGGATCTGCTTTGGGATGCAGATGGCCGTGATCGAGGCCGCCCGCAATCTGGCTGGCTTGCCGGACGCCTCCAGCACCGAATTCGGCCCCTGCGATACGCCCGTCGTCGGCTTGCTCACGGAGTGGGCGCGGGGTAATGATATCGAACGTCGCATCGCGGGCGGTGATCTGGGCGGTACCATGCGTCTTGGCTCCTACCCGGCCGTACTCGCGCCCGGGAGCCTGGTCCGCGAGATCTACGGCGGCACCATCCGTATCGAAGAGCGGCATCGCCACCGCTACGAGGTGAACGTTCACTACCGCCAATCTCTCGAGCGCGTAGGGTTGCACTTCTCCGGGATGTCGCCGGACGGCGTGTTGCCGGAAATTGTGGAGATCCCAAATCACCCTTGGTTCATCGGCGTGCAGTATCATCCAGAACTAAGATCCAAGCCGTTCGACCCGCATCCGCTCTTTGCCGGGTTCATAGCGGCTGCGATCGGGCAGGCGCGGCTTGTCTAGAGCGCGATCGCTTGAGGCGAGATCGTCGGAAAGCGTGAATCGCGCTCTGATCAAAGAGGCGCGATCGCTTGAGGCGAGATCGTCGGAAAGCGTGAATC
>JAFAHH010000845.1 GCA_019237355.1 Acetobacteraceae bacterium
AATTCACGCGTAAAGGCGGGGCTGCGTCGGCGGATCGGCGTAGAACTCGGCCAGGTCGTCACGTTCCCGGCCGCAACAGCAACAGGCGGGATAAAACGGCATTTCGCGCGTGCCGGGCGGAGCAAGAGCGGTGAACACGTCGGCACAGCCGCAAGCCGGGCAGGCCGTCCATGTCAATTCGGGGTCGCCGTAGCTCATGCCTCGTGCCTCCCCTGCCCTATGCAATCGGGGGCTTGCCGTACTTCGTGAACAAATCGCGCAACGCCTCGCGCATCAAATCTTCGGCCTTGCGGTCTAACTCGGCGGCCAGAACCTTCAACTGCTGCCGTGCGGCGGGGTCAACTGGCGCGGCTATCATCTTCTTGCCCTCCCGCGTCCTGGCCTTGAAGGTCGGCCGGGGTGTTGGCTGCCGTTCCTCGGCGGCGGCGTTTGCCGGTGCCCGTTCCGCGCCGTGCGCCGCTGCTCTGATAGCTCCCGCTATGCTTTGCCGCTTTGCCATGCCGCTAGCCTCCTGTCGTGAAGTTTACAAATCATATTGTCAGCAAATCATATTGCTAGCAAGACTGCAAATTATTTTGCTATCACGGATTCAAGCCAGCGGTAAAGCGCGGTTGCTTCGGCGGCTGCCTTGCCCTTGGGCTCGTACTCCTGCGCGGCGAGTCCGGCCGGGATGCCGTCTTTGTAGGCGTCCAGTTGATGCACAACCACGGGGGCAGGGGTCAGGTTATAGATCGTCAGTGCTTCGGTGAGGTCGTCCAGTCGCCACTTGGCGGCCCGGCTGCCAACCTGTGAATAGATGACAAAGCCGGGCTTTCCGGCCAGTTTGAGAAGGTTGGCGGTAAAGCTCATGGCGGCGGTGTCGAAGAAACCGGGACGGCAAGGGACAAGGGCCAAATCGGACACCCGCACGGCGTCAAGCGCGGTGTTTTCGCTGCGCGCCGGAGTGTCGATAAGCGCGAGTTCGCAACCGGCATCGGCGGCGGCTTTGAGGGTTGGGGCAAGCCGCGCCGGTTGCACCGACTCAATCGCCGGGCCTTCCTCCTTGCGCAAATCGCCCCATGCTGCCGCGCTCGCCTGGGGGTCGAGGTCGATCAGCACGGCGGCCTTTCCGGCGCGCTCGGCCGCCACGGCGAGATGAACGGCAAGAGTGGTCTTGCCGGTGCCGCCTTTCTGGCTGACGCAAACAACGGTTTTCATGCAGTCCCCCTCTTCACCTATTTTGCTAGCAATATAGCAAGACGGCAAATCGTATTGATAGATTGTCGAGTTGCTAGCAAGTTAGAATGACGCGGTCAAGCCTTGGGTGTGCGCTTCGGCGTCGGCCACAGATAACCGGCAAGTTTCGCCTCGGGATCGGCCCGGCGCTTGCGCGGTGCCGGTTGCGTGCTTTTCGATTGTGCGAGGATCGCAGCACCTACCCGCTTTGCCTTGGTCGGAAAGCGCGCCAGCATGGCCTTTGCGATGTCCTCCGGGGTGTCCTGCCAATCCCAATCACTGCCCGCCTCGTCGTAGCTCTGCCGTAAGCGGTCGATCTCCCGGTGTGCGGCGTCGAGTTCGGATTGCAGCCGTATCACTTCCTCGCGCAAGCCGGGGCGGGGGCTGCTGCCGGTGTCTTTGGCTGCCGGGGCCTGCCGCGCTGCCTGCCATCTGCGCAATACCGCGTTCGGGTGATTAAGCTGCAAGCGCAAGGTCAACCCTAGCGTCTGACGCCATGCCTCGATCTCGGGCAGATGGTCGAGGCAGTCTTGCAGTCTCGATCTCACGCCCTTGTCGATCTGGTCGAATTCGTTCTCCTGCAGCCATGCCCCGAAAGTCTGGCTCCAGGTGCGGCCCTTCGGCTGGTTGGTGTTCAAAAGCCGCATGATCGCTAATCTTCCGGCCTCAATCGCACGGCCTATCGCCACCCACTTTTCCCAAGTCTCATCGTTGCGCAATGTGCGCCAGGCCTCGCGGCCTCGGGCAACAACGGTCTGCGTATCGGGGTCGAGCTTGACGGTCGGCATGATTTCGTCCATTGGGAGC